>JACCTU010000140.1 GCA_013812235.1 Actinomycetota bacterium
CACGACGCCGCCGGCGTTCGCGAGGATGTCGGGGAGGACGAGGACGCCGTTCTGCTCGAGCACGTCGACGTCGAGCAGCAACAGGTCGTCGTTCGAGATCGGGTCGGTGCCGGGCAGTCCGCGGATCGAGCCGGTCTCCCGCTTGCGCGCGAACGCCGC
Source organism: Actinomycetota bacterium (assembly GCA_013812235.1). GTDB lineage: Bacteria > Actinomycetota > Thermoleophilia > Gaiellales > Gaiellaceae > JACCTU01. The sequence continues at coordinate 160 of JACCTU010000140.1, forward strand.
CTCGACGTCGATCCCGTTCGGGTTGTGGACGCCGCCGGCGGAGTCGGAGATCGCGACGACCTTGGCGCCGTCCTGCGCGAGGAAGCGCGCGAGGTAGCTGCCGACGTTCCCGAAGCCTTGAACCGCGGCGGTGGCGCCGTTCACGTCGAGGCCCTGCTTGCGGGCTGCCCCGCGCAGCACGTAGAGGGCGCCGCGTGCGGTCGCCTCCTCCCGTCCGAGGGAGCCGCCGATCGCGAGCGGCTTGCCCGTGACGACACCGAGCACCGAATGACCTTTGTTCATCGAGTAGGTGTCGAAGATCCACGCCATCACGCGCGAATCGGTGCCCACGTCGGGCGCGGGAATGTCCTTCTCCGACCCGATCTCGTTGATGATCTCGCTCGTGAAGCGGCGCGTCATGCGCTCGAGCTCGCGGGGTGCGAGCGCCTTGGGATTGACGACCACCCCTCCCTTCGCGCCGCCGAACGGGATGTTCGCAAGCGCGCACTTCCAGGTCATCCACATCGCGAGCGCCTTGACCTCGTCGAGCGTGACGTCGGGGTGGTAGCGGATCCCGCCCTTCGACGGCCCACGCGCGACGTTGTGCGTGACGCGGTAGCCCGTGAACACCTTCGTGCTGCCGTCGTTCATCTGCGTCGGAATCGAGACCTCGACCGCCTTCTTGCACTGCGAGAGGACGTTGATCAGGTTGCCGTCGATCCCGAACTCGTCGCCGACGCGGCGCAGCTGGGCTTTGGCGATCTCGTACGGGTTCTCGCGAAGATGCGAGGCCGGCGCCTCTTGCAGGGTCGTCAAGGCAGGCCGAGTCTAACCCGCTTCGCGTTTGACCTGGAACCGAACCACTGCCCGGCTCGGTGCGCCTCCGGGCTCGGTCGGCCAGGCGGAGAGCCTGAGGCGATAGCGGCCCGGTTCCAGCCTGCCTCCATCGGGATCCCGCCCTGTGATTCCGATCGTCACGTGGCCAGGGATCAGGTCGCGGAGCCTCGCGAGGAGGCCGATCCGCTCGCCGTTCGCGCGCAGGAGCTCGACATCGAGGCGTCTGACCGGCCTGATCTCCTCCCCCGCACCCGTTCGGAGTAGCTTCCCGGCGCGAAGCGTCAGCAGAGCCGGGCTCACGTCGGACGGGACGAACGACGGCTCCTTGAGCTGGACTGCCCCGATCAGGTTGGTGCTCGCGGGTCCGAACGTGATCGCCCAAGGAACTCGGAGCGCTGTCGTGCCCTCGCCGCGGAAAACCACCACGCCCTCGGCTGACGCGCGACCTTCCGGCTCCGTCGTCACGAGCGCCTGCACCTGCACGCGACGCGAGCGGCCGGGACCGAGCACGAACCGGTCAGGGCGGACCGAGAAGGAGATCGTTGCGGCGCCCTTGGTGAAGCTCTGGATGTCGGTGGAGATCGCGAGCCGGCGCGTCGAGACGTTGCGCACGACGACGCGCGTCACGGACTGCCAGCCGACGTCGTCCGCGCGTCCGAGCGCGAGTGAGCCAGGACTCGTCGTGAACTCGGACGCCGCAGCCGCGCCGAGGTCGAGCAGACCCGAGCCCTGCGCGGCGAGCGAGCTTCCGGGGAGCGGGCGCGCCGTGTTCGCGAGCAGGCTCCGAAGCGCTCGCGCGTCCAGCGACGGACGGGCGTGCGCGAGCAGCGCAGCGGCGCCGCCCACAACCGCAGCCGCAGCGCTCGATCCGTTGACGGTGCCGAAGCGCGACGTCCCGTCGGAGTTCGCGCCAGGCTCGGAGGTCGCGATCCCGACGCCCTGCGCGACGACGTCGGGCTTCACGCGGCCATCGAATGCGAGCCCGCCCGAGGAGAATGTCGAAACGCGCCGCAGGCTCGCGTTCGAGTGCACGCGCATCGACCCGATCGAGAGCACCGGCTTCGTGCCGCGTCGCATCGAGGCGATCACGCGCAGCGCGGCGTCGCGCGAGATCCCGACGACGGGGACCGGCACGTCCTCGTCGAGCCCGAGCGAGCCGCTCGGCGTCAGTCCGTCGCCGTACAGGACGATCGCGGCGGCCCCCGCGCGCGCAGCGTTCACGACGGCAGCCTGCGGTGACTCGCCCGAGGGGATCAATGCGGCGCGGCCTGCGACCCTGCTGAACCCCTTGTCGTCGAAGAACGCCTCGATGTCTGCGGCCGAACGCCTCGGCGCCGGAAGCCCTTCGAGCGGCGCCGCAACCTGGAGACTGAGCTGTTTGCCCGGGCGCACGGCGCCGCCGAGCGGGATCCGGCCCTCGAACGCGAGCTCGAGGCCCGCACGAAGCGTGACACGCACGTCCCGGGAGCGCCGCCGGAGGTCGACGGCGCCGACGGTGAGCGCCGCGGGCGCGCCGCCGGGTCCCGCGACGCTACCGTAGTCGCGAAGCGCTGCGCTCGAGGAGCCGAGCCCGTCGTTCCCGACCGGCGCGATCACGAGCGTGTCGAGACGGAGCGCACCCGAGACCGCCTTCGCGAGCGGCCCGTCCGCGAACGCCGAGTACGGCTCCGCGACGCCCACGACGGCGATGCGCGCCGCGTCGTGCGCGATCCCGTCGCCGTTGGGATCGACGGCGCGCTCGAGGCCGGCGAGGATCTGGTCGGTGCGCGCGTACACGGCGTAGCGCCCGGAAGCTGCACGCTGCCACCCGGCGATGCGAATCGGCAGTACCCAGGCTCCCGTCGCGATGCCCGAGAGGCTGGCGGGACCGCTCGCCCCCACAACGATCCCCGCGAGCTCGGTCCCGTGGCGCTCGAGCTCGGACTCGTTGTCAGGGTGCGGCGCGGCGAGCGCGAGGTCGCTCCCGCCGACGATGTCGACGCCGTCCTTGATCCTTCCGCGCAGGTACGGCTGCGCCCGGTCGACGCCGGTGTCGAGCAGCGCGACGGTGACACCGCGGCCGTCGAAGCCTGGAAGCGCAACATCGAGGCGGTGCCCGCTGCCGGGTTGGAAGTCGCGCTCGCGAAGGAGCGATGACGAGACGGAAGCGGGGAACGCGGAGCGCACGGGATAGACGCCCTGCACCTCAGGCAACCGCTCGAGGATCGCGATCGCGCGCGGGTCGAGCGCCGCGGAGAACCCGGCGAGCACGCGCTCGAACGTGTAGTCGGGCGTGACCGGGAGCCCTTGCACGCCGAGCTTCGACAGCACGAGCTGCTCGGCCGCCCTGGCCTGCGCCGTCCAGCGGCGCTGGTC
>JACCTU010000151.1 GCA_013812235.1 Actinomycetota bacterium
CCCCGGGCTCGAGGGTCTCGCCCGGCGTGCGGAGCTCGGAGCCCGTCGCGAGCACCGCGACGCGCGGCCGTCGCACGCACACGAGCTCCGGAACGCCGGCGGCTGCCAGCGCGCCAATTTGCGCGGCCCCGAGACGCGAGCCCACCTCGAGGACGACGTCGCCTTCGTGAGCGTCACCTCCACGCGGCCGAATGTTGTCATTGTGGCCAACGGTGTATTGTATCTCAACTCTGTTGTCTTGTTGGACAACACGTTCGATCGGAACCACTGCGTCCGCGCCCTCCGGGACGACACCCCCGGTGGCGATGCCCATCGCCTCGCCCGGCCGCAGCGCGCGCGACGCGGGCGAGCCGGCTGCGATCCGCGCCACCACGGGAAACCGGCCGGGCGTCTCGACGCTCCGAAGCGCGAAACCGTCCATCGCCGAGCTCGCGAAGGGTGGCAGGTCGACGCGCGCAAGGGCGGGCTCTGCAAGCACCCGTCCTGCAGCCTGCTCGAGCGCGACCGGCTCCCCGGGCAGTGGCGCGCTGCGCGCGAGCACTGTCTCGATCGCCGCCTCGAGCGTGAGCAGATCGGTCACGTGGGCACCCTAGTCCCGGTACTCTCGCCCTGTGCTCTCGGTCGTCGTGCCGGTGTACAACGAGGAGCGAAGCGTCGAGCTCCTCTACGACGAGGTCGCAAGCGCGCTCGACCCGCTCGGGCGCGCCTGGGAGGTCGTCTTGGTCGACGACGGCTCGACCGACGGGTCGTTCAGCGCCCTGACGCGACTGCACGCCCGCGCACCGAACGTGCGCGTCGTGCGGCTGCGCAGGAACTTCGGTAAAGCCGCGGCGCTCGCGGCCGGCTTCGCGCAGGCCGAGGGCGACGTGATCGTCACGATCGACGCCGACGGCCAGGACGACCCCGCCGAGATCCCGCGACTCCTCGCGAAGCTCGACGAGGGGTTCGACCTCGTGTCCGGCTGGAAGACGTGCCGACGCGACCCGTGGCGCCGGCGGTTCTTCTCTCGCGTGTTCAACACGGTCACCGGTTGGATCTCGGGAGTGCGTCTGCACGACATGAACTGCGGGCTCAAGGCGTACCGTGCCGACGTCGTGAAAGGACTCGCGCTCTACGGCGAGCTGCACCGCTTTCTCCCCGTGCTCGCGTTCGAGCGCGGTTACCGCATCGCGGAGCTTCCCGTCAACCACCGCCTCCGCGAGCACGGCCGCTCGCGCTACGGCCTCGAGCGCTACCTGCGCGGCTTCTTCGATCTGATCACCGTCACCTTCATGGGCCGCTACCGCCATCGCCCGCTGCATCTCTTCGGAGGGCTCGGGCTTGCGCTCGGCGGGATCGGCCTCGTCGTCTGCCTCTACCTGACGGTGCTCTGGCTGAGCGGAAGCGCGATCGGCCACCGGCCGCTGCTGACGCTCGGTGTGCTGCTCGTCGTGGTCGGTATGCAGTTCCTCTCACTCGGGCTGATCGGTGAGATGATCACGACGCACCACGAGGAACGCGCGCTCGAGCGGGGTCGCGACGAGCTGCACGTCGACGAGATCCTCTCCTGAAGGTCCTCTATTTCGGAACGTACGAGCGCAGCTACCCGCGCAACGCGCAGGTGATCTCGTGCCTACGCGGGGCAGGGGTCGAAGTCGTCGAGCGGCACGAGCCGGTGTGGGAAGAAAAGCGCGACGCGTGGCGCGCAGGCCCGCTGACGGCGCTGCGGCTCGCCCGCGCGGAGCTACGCCTGCTCCGGCGACCGTCCGAGCGCTACGACGCCGTGATCGTCGGATACCCCGGCCACTTCGACCTGCCCGCCGCGAGACGCGCGGCTCGGGGCGCACCAGTGCTCTTCAACCCGCTCGTCTCGCTCGCGGACACGCTCGTCTCGGATCGAGCCCGCTTTCGGGCCGGTTCCCTTCCTGCGCGCGCGCTCGCGCTCGTCGACCGTCGCGCGCTCCGCGCGGCCGACGTCGTCGTCGCCGACACCGAGCAGCACGCACGCTTTCTCGCGGAGCTCGCAAACCTCGAGCGCGTGGAGGTCTGCTTCGTCGGCGCGGAGGAACAGATTTTCCAACCCGGCCCGGCGAGCTCATTCACACACGCGCTTTTCGTCGGCAAGCTGATCCCGCTGCACGGCCTGGAGACGATCCTCGAGGCGGCGCGGCTCGCGCCCGAGCTGCCGTTCCGCATCGTCGGCAGCGGGCAGCTCGACGAGTTGCTCGAGCAGCGTCCCGAGAACGTCGAGTGGGTGCCGTGGGTCGAGTACGTGCAGCTCGCCGGCGAGCTGCACGCAGCCGGGGCGGCGCTCGGGATCTTCGGCCGCTCCGAGAAGGCCGCGCGCGTGATCCCGAACAAGGCGTTCCAGGCGCTCGCGTGCGGGACGCCGCTCGTCACGGCCGACACACCCGCAGCGCGCGAGCTGCTCGTCAACGGCGACAGCGCGCTCCTCGTTTCGCCCGACGACGCGTCCGCGCTCGCGAACGCGCTGCGCCAGCTCGCGTCCGACGACGCGCTGCGAGCGCGCATCGCGGAAGGCGGACTGTCGGCGTACCGCCGGCACGCGAGCGAAGAGGTCCTCGGGCGGCGGTGGCTCTCGATCCTCGAGCGCGCGCGTTGAACCGGGCGCTCGCGCTTGCGGTCTCGGCCTTCGCGGCCGGCTTCGGGGCGCTCGCCGTCCTCCGGCACCGCTCGTTCGAGACGGGCCGCTTCGACCTCGGGAACATGGCGCAGGCCGTTTGGTCGACGGCCAACGGCGACACGCTCGCCGTCACGAACCTCGCCGGGGAGCAGACCACGCGCCTCGCGTCGCACTTCGACCCGATTCTCGTTCTCTTCGCCCCGCTCTGGCTCGTCTGGCCGAGCCCCGAGGCGCTGCTCGTCGCGCAGGCGATCGTGCTCGCAGTCGGCGCGCTGCCCGTCTTTTGGCTCGCGCGCAAGCATCTCGACTCCGAACGCGTGGGGCTCGGCTTCGCGCTCGCGTATCTGCTCTTCCCCGCGACGCAGTGGGTCGCGCTCTCGGACTTCCACCCCGTCGCGCTCGCGTGCCCGCTGCTGCTGTTTGCGTTCTGGTTCCTCGACGAGGATCGCCTCGTCCCGTTCGCGATCTGCGCGGCGCTCGCGTGCACGACCAAAGAGGAGATCCCGCTGGCCGTTGCGGGACTCGGCCTCTGGTACGCGTTGGCGCGAAGGCGGCGCCTTGCCGGGATCGCGATCGCGATCTCCGGAGCGGCAGTTGCAGTGTTCGCGCTCGGCGTCGTCGAGCACTTCAACGACGGCGGCGGGCCGTTCGCCGGACGGTACGACGAGGTCGGCGGTTCGCCGACCGGGATCCTGAAGACGCTCGTCACCGACCCCCTGACGATCGTGCGCGCCCTTTTCGACCGGGAGGGTCTCGCCTACCTCCTCGCGCTGCTCGTTCCGCTCGCGTTCCTCCCGCTCGCCGCACCGCTTGCACTTCTCCCGGCGCTGCCCGACCTCGCGCTCAACCTGCTCTCGTCGACGGAGACGCAGACGTCGATCCACTTCCACTACGTCGCGCCACTCATACCCGCGCTCTTCGCCGCGGCGATCTTCGGCGCCGCCCGCCTGAAGCGACCGGTTGTGAAGCCGCTCGTCGCACTCGTCCTGGCGTCGAACTTCGTGCTCGGCGCGATCCCGCTCTGGGGTGCGATCCCGGGCGGCGAGGACCTCCAAGCCGGGGCCGCACTGATCAGCGACCACGACCGAACGGCGGCGCGTGCGCTGCGGCTGATCCCGGGCGACGCCGTCGTGTCCGCCTCGAACTCGCTCGGTGCGCACCTCTCGGGGCGCCGGCGCTTCTTCAGCTTTCCGATCCGCGCGGACGCGACCTGGATCGCGGTGGACGAGCGCTCGCCCGGCTACCTCGACCGGTTCGCGCCGGGCCCGTACGCGAGCGCGATCGCAGGGCTGCGCCGCGACCGGCGCTGGCAGCTCGTCTTCGACGAGGCCGGAGTGCTCGTGTTCAGACGGGAATCGTCTGCGGTAGCAGGTACGCCGTGAACGCGAGCGCGAGCCCGCGCGCGAGCTTGTCCTCCTCGACGGCGGCGAGCGGAACGACCCACGCGAGGTACCACGGCGTGACGTACGGCGCGCACGCGAGCAGCGCAACCGACGCGAGCGCGAGGCGCGCGCGGCCGCGCCACGCTTGCCGCGCAAGGACCAGGTAGACGAGCGCAAAGAACGCGGCGAAGAGCGCGATCGCGGCGCTCTCGGGAACCCCGAACTGGGACAGGCGGTGCGGAAGCGCGTAGCTCGTCGTCTCCCTCGCATTGTCGGCGAGCGGTCCGAACGCCTCGAGCCACGCCGAGCCGTAGCGCAACGTCGCGAGCGCGGCGACCGCAGCTGTCGCGACGGCGAACGCACCGAGCCCGGCCCGGCGGCGTGTCGCCAGCGCCTGCAACGGAAGGAGCACGAGCGGGATCCACTTCACAGCGGCGCCGAACGCCCAGGCGACGCCTACCGCCTGCGTTGCGAGCCCGGCGAGGAGCAGCGCGCCGATCCATGCGTCGTTGTGGCCCCCGCCCGCGAGGTGCACCGCGAGCAGCGGATTCCAGCCGACGAAGGCAGCCGCGAGCGCAGGCCGCGCTGCGAGCCGCGCGGCCAGCAGGACCGTCGCGCAAGCGGCGAGCGCCGCGAGCGCCTTGTAGAGCCAGGCCACCGTGTCGTGCGACTCCCCGGCGACCAGTGCGATCGGCTCAGAGGCGAGCGTGAACCCCGGCGCGTACACCGACGTCGAGTCACGCCACCTGTCGCCGGCCCACCGGAACGCGGGGTCGTCGGGAAACGCCGACGGCGGGTCCTCGTAAGGGTTCGCGTCGTGGACGGCCGCGATCCGCCCGTACATCCAGTACGTCCACGCGTCGCTTGAGAGCATGAGCGGCGCTCCCAGCGGCACGAGCTGCACGGCGAGCGCGAGCACGACCACCCCTCGAAGCGGGGCGCCGCCTCGTGCGAGCCGATGAAGTCCCGCCAGGTACGCGACGAACGCGAGCGCGAGCAATACGAGAAACGCCCACGCCCAACTGGCGCGGCCGACCAGCGCCCCGCCCGCCTGCGGGACGAGCGGCGAGTCACCGGGCCACGCGAGCGCGGTGCAGCCCGCGACGCCGGCGAGGACGAGAAGCCCCGGCGCGAGCCGGGTCAGGCTGTCACGGGACAGCGCCGGG
>JACCTU010000161.1 GCA_013812235.1 Actinomycetota bacterium
AGATCTGGCGGGGCGGTAAGCGCCGCGCCGCGACGACGTCGACTACCTTCACGGATCGATCGACGCGCCGACAGACATATCGGGTCCGGGCTGCCAACACCCTCGGCGTCGGCCCGTTCGGCACGAGTGCGTCCGGGTAGCGGAATTCGTACTCTGGGGCGGTGCGGATCGGCGTGCTCACCGGCGGCGGGGACTGTCCCGGCCTGAACGCGGTCATCCGGGCGGTCGGCCGCCGGTCGTTCTCCCACGGTCACGAGGTGCTCGGGATCCGGGCCGGGTGGAAGGGGCTCGTGGAGGGGCTCATCCAGCCGCTCGGGCCGCGCGAGATCTCGGGGATCCTGCCCCGGGGCGGGACGATCATCGGCACCTCGCGCACGAACCCGTTCAAGACGAACTCCGTCGACCGCGTGCTCGCGAACTTCCGGGAGGCCTCGCTCGACGCCCTCGTCGCCATCGGGGGCGAGGACACCCTCGGCGTCGCCGCGCGGCTCTACCGCGAGCAGGACTTCCCCGTGGTCGGCGTGCCGAAGACGATCGACAACGACCTTGCCGCCACCGACTACACCTTCGGCTTCGACACCGCGGTGACGATCGCGACCGAGGCGATCGACCGCCTGCACACGACGGCCGAGTCGCACAACCGCGTGATGGTCGTCGAGGTGATGGGACGGCACACCGGCTGGATCGCCGTGATGAGCGGGATCGCGGGCGGAGCCGACGTGATCCTGATCCCCGAGCAGCCGATCACCGTGGAGCAGGCCTGCTCCGAGATCCGCCGCCGCCACGAGCGCGGCCTCGACTTCTCGATCGTCGTCGTCAGCGAGGGCTACGAGCTGACCTACGACTCCGGCGAGCGCCGGCTCGTGGGCGAGCAGGCGCGCGAGACGGACCAGTTCGGCCACGTGAAGCTCGGCGGCGTCGGCGGCGAGCTCGCCCGCGAGATCGAGGCGCGCACGGGCTTCGAGACGCGTGTGACCGTGCTCGGCCACGTGCAGCGCGGCGGCTCCCCCACCCCACGCGACCGCGTGCTCGCGACCCGCTACGGGCTGAAGGCGGCCGACCTCGTCGACGAGGGCAGGTTCGGACGGATGGCCGCGCTGCACGGCGACGACATCGTCGACGTCTCGCTCGACGAGGCCACGGCGACGCTGAAGACCGTGCCGCCTGCGTGGTACGAGGTCGCGAAGGCGTTCTTCGGCTGACCCCGGCGCCGGCTAGTGCTCCTCGTCCTCCGTGCCGGCCGCGCCGCTTGGCTCGATTCGGTTGAGCCCGCGTAGGATCCGGTTCAGGTTCCGCTCGGCGACCGCACGCGTGATCGCCGAGTTCGGGCGGCGGTCGATGTGGTTGCTCACCGAGTAAAGGACGCCGTCTTCGGTCCACGCGTACACGAGGTGCTGCGATTCGTGCCCGAGACCACACTCGTACACCGTCACGTCGAATCCCGCGACCTGCCTGCGTCCGCTCGGCTCCTTCCAGCACGGGCCGTAGACGCCCGTGCTCAGGTCCTCGCACCGCGGCGGCCGACCCGACGGGTACGCGGCCAGCACGACGTGCGTCTCGGCGCTCCGAAGCTCAGAGTCGTGGTATCCGATCTGGTAGCTGCGGTCGCCGTCCACCGAGGGGTGGTGGAGGTCGTTGACGAGCGGGTCGGGCAGCCACGAGGGGCAGTACAGGGCGGTGTCGATCCGGTCTGCGAGCTGCTGCTACTCACCGCGCTGATGCTCGGGACAGCGTTTGTCGGCGACGGGCGGCGGCGAACGTCGCTCCGCGTCGAACGTGCAGGCGGTCAGGAACGCGCCGACGCAGAGGACGGTGCGAAGAGCGACCGCGACACGTGCGTCACAGTAGCGGCCAGGCGTCACGAGCAGCTTGTGCGTCGTCACGCGGCCCTGGAACCGGCGCTCGGAGCCGAGCTTCAGGTGCGCGAGTAATCGCGCTAGTCGACGACGAGAAGTGCGTCGATTGGCGCGTAGTCGTCGGTCAGCACCGGCACGTCCCGCGTCGGCACGAGCTTCTCGTAGCGGCCGCGGATCGCGTCGGTCAGGTCTGGAGCCTGTGGGTGCTCCGCCTTGACGTCTGCCCAGCGCTCGAGCAGGAAGTCGCGGTTCGGCAGGGCCCCCTCGCCCGCGACGACGATGACGTTGCGGATCGAGCTCGCGTCGCGCTGGAAGTCGACCGGATGCACCGCGACGCTAGGGAAGATGGTGCGGTAAGTGCCGTAGAAGGCGCGGAAGAGCTTCGAGCTCGGCCCCTCGAGGGCGCCGATGATGTTCGCGACGACGATCCCGCCCGGGGCCAGCCGGTTGCGAACGAGCTCGAGGAACTCCTGCGTGGTCAGGTGAAACGGCAGCGAGTCCGCGTAGTACGCGTCGAGCACGATCACGTCCCAGCGCCGCACGTTTCGCTGGAGGTAGCGACGGCCGTCCTCGACCTCGACGGCGAGCCTCGGGTCCTGCGGCAGCGCGAACCACCGCCGCGCGACGTCGACGACCTCGGGGTCGAGCTCCACCGCCTGTACCTGCACGTCGGGGAAGTCACGCCACGTGCGCTTCGGCGCCGAGCCTCCGCCGAGGCCGATGTAGAGCGCGTTTGCCGCCTCCGGGCGATACGCGAAGGCCAGGGACAGGTAGTCGACGTAGCCGAACGGCGTCACAAACGCGTCGTCGAGCTCCATCGCGCTCTGGAACGAGCTGTCGAAGCGGAGGTACCGGGCGGTGTCGTCCTCGACCACGGCGATCGAGTGGTACGCGCTGTCCTTGCGGTAGCGCACCTGGAAGCCTTCGGCCGCGTAGTCCGTGCTGCCGGCGACGCTCCCCTCGCGGAGGCGATAGACCGGCGAGTAGTTCTCCGCGGCCGCGGCGGTGAGCGTGCCCCCCTGCTCCGGCGCGAGCGACGACGAGAGGGCGGCGGCCGCTGCGGCAGCGGCGAGTGCGGCTACGCCGACGATCGGCAGGGCGCGTCCGGCGGCGACGAGCGCGGTACCCGCGAAGAGCACCGCCGCCCCGAGAGCGAGCAACTGGTTCGTGCCGAGTTCGGGGATCAGGACGAACGCGGTCGCGAACGTGCCGACGATGCTCCCCATGGTCGAGACGGCGAAGAGCCGGCCGGCAGTGCGGCCGAGCGTGGCGACGTCGAGGGTCGCGATTCGCACGGCGATCGGCGTCACCGAGGCGAGCACGACGCTCATCGGGCCGAAGAGGATCGTCGCGGCGACGAGTGGGTTCAGGCGCGCGCCGGGGTCCCAGTCGACGACGAAGCGCAGGACGCGGTCGTCCTCGTACGGAATCGCGAGCACGAGCAGCGCGCCGAGCGCCATCGCAGCCAGAAGGAGACCGATCGACGGCCACCGGTCGGCAAGGGCGCCGCCCAGCCAGTAGCCGATCGCGAGGCCCGTCAGCACGACGCCGATCAGCGCGCCCCAGACGTAGAGCGAGTTGCCGAAGAACGGCGCGAGCACGCGGCTCGATGCAATCTCCACGCCGAGCAGCACCGCCCCCGAGACGAACACCGCGAAGTACAGCGACACTCGTTCGAGCCGGGCTCTCACCGCCTGGACGGTAGCCGGTGGAGGGCGACCCACGGCCCGGGGAAGGCCGCACCGCGGGCTTCCCGCTCGACGAACACAACGATCAACGCGCCCGTGTCGGTCTCGGTCAGCTCCCGCGTGTCGCGCACCGTCCAGGCAAAGGGCACGACGAGGAGCAGCAGGGTCACGGGCGCGAACGACGTGAACCGGCCCGCGAGCACGCCGAGCACCGGGACGAGCGGCAGCACGTACCGGTCGAAGTGCGAATCGAGCGGGAGGAGCGCGAGGAAGTAGACCGCGACGAACGACGCGAGCACGCGATCGGCGCTGTCCCGGCGGGCGACGGCCACGCCGAGGCCGATCAGCGCAACGACGAGCGCCGGGCCGAGAGCGTCCCAAAGGTGGCTCGTGAACGCGACGGCCGAGAACGAGTCGTCGCCGGCGCCGAGTGAGCCGTCGCGGGCGCGCGACAGGCCGCGCCACCAGTCCGAGGCCGCCTCGCCGACGTGGACGACCGCGAACGGGCTCGCGATGACGAAGCCGGCGAGCGCGAGGCCCCCGGCGTACGCGAGACGCCGCCACTGTCCCCAGGCTGCGACCGCGAGCGGCACGAGCGCGAGCGCTCCGGGCCACTTCGCGGCGGTCGCGGCGCCGATCACGAGCCCTGCCAGCTCGTAGCGGCGCGTGACGAGCAGCCCG
>JACCTU010000164.1 GCA_013812235.1 Actinomycetota bacterium
TACGACGACGGCGTGGTGGTCGCGATACAGGAGCACGCGCGCGGGACCGGCGACGCAGTCGCGTCCGCGCAGCAGGCGCTCGACGGCTTCGAGGGCTCGGTGCTCGTGCTCGACGCGGCCGCGCCGCTGGTCACGACCGGCCTGCTCGAAGGGCTCGTCGCGCAGCACCGGGCCGGGCTTGCGGCGGTCACGATCCTCACGATCGAGCCGGAGGAGCAGCGGCCGTACGGCCGCATCATCCGTGCCGAGGACGGCAGCGTCGGCAAGATCGTCGAGGAGCGAGACGCGAACGACGAGCAGCTCGCGATCCGCGAGCTCAACTCCTCGGTCTACGTCTTCGAGGCGCACGCGCTCCGCGACGCGCTCGGCAAGCTCGACGCACGGAACGCGCAGGGCGAGCTCTACCTGACCGACACGATCGCGCACATCGTCGCCGCCGGCGGCGGTGCAGGAACGTGGCGCGCGGACGACGCGGCCGAGACGATCGGGATCAACAACCGTGTTGAGCTCGCGGAGGCCGCGGCCGTGCTGCGCGACCGGATCAACGAAGCGCACATGCTGAACGGTGTGACGATCGTCGACCCCGCGACGACGTGGATCGACGCGTCGGTCGAGCTGGAGCCCGACGTCGTCGTCCATCCCTTCACCGTGCTCCGCGGGGCGACCACGGTCGCGGCTGGCGCGGAGATCGGACCCCACGCAGTCGCAGTGGACACAGTGATCGGCGAGCGAGTGTCGATCGGACCGTTCTGTTACCTTCGCCCGGGCACTGTCCTCGACCCCGACGCCAAGGCAGGAACCTTCGTGGAGCTCAAGAACTCGCGGATCGGTGCCAGGACGAAGGTGCCACACCTGTCCTATCTCGGTGACGCCGAAGTGGGGGAGGACACGAACATCGCCGCAGGGAACATCACCGTGAACTTCCCGCACGAGCCGGGCCTGCCCAAGGGTCGCACCACGATCGGGAAGAACGTCAGGACCGGCGTCCAGAATGCGTTCGTGGCACCAGTCGAGATTGGGGACGAGGCATGGATCGCGGCCGGATCGGTGATAACCAAGAATGTTCCGCCCGGCGCGCTCGCCGTTGCGCGGGCAAGACAAGAGAACAAGGAGGGCCGTGCCGGTCGAAAGCGCGACGACTGAGCTGTCCCTGCCAGGGCTCGAGGTGACCCCGACGGCCTCTGCGTCCAAACCGAACCACTGGATCGAACGCGGGCCGCAGAAGCGGCTGATGGTCTTCGCCGGCCGCTCGCACCTCGACCTCGCGCTGCGGATCGCCGAGCACCTGGGGGTCGAGCTCGGCGACGTCGAGCTGAAGACGTTCGCGAACGACGAGACCTACGTGCGCTACTCGGAGTCGATTCGCGGCGCCGACGTGTTCATCGTCCAGACCGGGGCTGAGCCCGTCGACCGCAACCTGATGGAGCTCCTGCTGATGATCCAGGCGGCCAAGCTCGCCTCTGCGAAGCGGATCACCGCGGTCATCCCGTGGTTCCCATACTCGCGCCAGGACCGGAAGGCGAAGCCGCGCGAGCCGATCTCCGGTCGTCTGGTCGCCGACATGCTCCAGCTGGCCGGCGCCGACCGCGTCCTCACGATGGACCTGCACGCCGGTCAGATCCAGGGTTTCTTCACGGTGCCGGTCGACCACATGACCGCGCTGCCGCTGTTCGGCCGCCACTTCCGCGACCTCGGCTTCATCGGCGAGGGCGTCGTGTCCGTCGCGCCCGACGCGGGCCGCGCGCGTGTCGCCGTGCGCTTTGCCGAGATGCTTGAAGCCGAGTTCGCCGTGATGCACAAAACGCGCCCCGCGCACGACGCACTGCCCGTCACCGAGATCACGGGCCGCGTCCGCGACAAGATCGCAATCGTGGGCGACGACGTGACGACGACGGGGAACACGCTGATCGCGGGCGCGCAGGCGCTGAAGGAGCGTGGCGCCAAGGACGTCTGGATCTTCGTCACGCACGCGCAGTTGAACGCGGAGGGCCTCGAGCGGCTCGGCAACGCCGACGTCGCGGGAATCGTCGTCACCGACACGCTGCCGATCGACCCACTCACCCGCCCCGACAACATGACCGTCCTGCCGGTGGCGGGGCTGCTGGCCGAGACGATCATGAACGTCTTCGCCGACGACTCGGTTTCGGCCATCTTCGGCGGGGACACTCAACTCTTCTGATGCCGTTTCGGCTCCCCAGCCTGCTCTACGTCGTGATCGGGCTCGTCGTGGTGTTCGTCAAGGACTACCTCGACAGCCTCGGGACGATCTCGAGGATCCTGACCGCATTGCTCGCGATCCTCCTCTGGCCGCTCCTCCTGCTGGGCTTCGACGTCCGCATCTCTCGGTAGTCACTAGAGGATGCGCAAGTCGCGAATCCGCTCACGCGGATCCGCGACCGCTTGGCACCTAAAGGCGGCCGCTTCCCGGCCGCGGCCGCTGCGAGCTTCACATCAACCCTCGAGCCGCTAGACTCATCCGCCGGTCATGGCCGGAGAGCGAGTCCGTCTCGAAGTCAAGGAGCGCGAGGAAGTCGGCACGCGCGTTTCGAAGCGCCTGCGCAGGCAGGGGCTGATCCCGGGCGTCCTCTACGGCCGCTCGGAGCCGCACTCGATCTCGATCCCCGAGCGCGAGCTGCGCCGCGCGTTGACGAGCGAAGGCGGCCTGAACGCGATTCTCGACGTCGTGCTCGAGGGACAGAAGACGACGCATCCGTCGATCCTCAAGGAGTACCAGCAGGACCCGGTGAAGGGACGCGTGACCCACGTCGACTTCCAGGAGGTCCGGCTCGACCAGCCGATTCACGCGACGGTGCCCGTGCACCTGGTCGGCGTGGAAGATTCACCGGGGATCCGCGAGGGCGGCGTGCTCTCGCAGATCTCGCGCGACGTCAACGTCGAAGCGCTGCCGATGGAGATCCCCGAGCACCTCGACCTCGACGTCAGCGGGATGCAGATGAACGACACGCTTCGCCTGTCCGACCTGCACGCGCCGGAGGGCGTCAAGCTCCTCGACGACCCCGAAGAAACCGTGCTCGCGACGGTGTCGATGCCTGCGCTCGAGGTCGAGCCTGAGCCGGTCGAGGGCGAGCTGGCCGAGGGCGAGGTGGCCGAGGGCGAGGAAGGCGAGGCCGCCGAGGGCGCGGAGGGCGAGTCGGCCCGCGGCGATACCGCGGGCGAGCCCGGCACCACCGAGGGCTAAGTGGCTCACCCGGCCGCGTATGCCGGGCTCTCGCC
>JACCTU010000167.1 GCA_013812235.1 Actinomycetota bacterium
GGGCTCGGCTCCGAAGCGGTCATCGGTTCGCCTGGCGGCCCGGCCGAGATCGACGCTGACGCGTATGGCGGCGCGCTCCGCCGCAGCGGGCCGCGGCTCCGCCAGGTCGATCAATGCGGGCACGACCTCACGCCTGAAGGCGTCGATCGAAGGCGGCCGGATCACCACCTCCGCGCCGCCCGAAAACGCCTGCATCCAGAGGTACGCCGAGACCGCGGCGCCTCCGAGGGCTGCCACGGTCAGTGTCCCCAGCGTTGCCGCCCGAAAGCGGTCGGTCCCGTTCACGATCGCAGCGTCGACAAGAGCTCAGTTCCCAGTTGCGCGCGCCTTCGCATGTTCGCCTTCCTATCAGGTGCGAAGGATGGACGCCTAGCCCGCGGTGACGCGGTCCTTGCCGGCGGCCTTGGCGCGGTAGAGCGCCGAGTCGGCAACGCGGAGGAGCTGCTCGACGGTGTCGGTGGGCGGGTAGGAGGCGACCCCGAAGCTCGCGGTGACGACGAGCCGCTCGCCTCCGGGCGTCTGGAGCTCGAGGGCCGACAGCCCTTCGCGGACGCGCTCCGCGAGTGCCGCGCCTCCCTCGAGGTCAGTCTGAGGCAGGAGCATCGCGAACTCTTCGCCGCCGAGTCTCGCGGCGACGTCGACATCGCGGGACGAGGCGCGCAGCAGGTCGCCGACCGCTCGCAAGACGTCGTTGCCGAACTCGTGCCCGAACCGGTCGTTGATGCTCTTGAAGTCGTCGAGATCGCCGATGATCACTGCGAGGTCGATACCGAAGCGCTCCGCACGGCTGAGCTCCGACTCGAGCGACTGGACGAAGTGGCGGCGGTTGGCGAGCCCGGTCAGGTCGTCGGTCACGGCCTGGCGCTTGACGACCCCGTGCAGGCGTGCGTTCTCGAAGGCGATCGCCGCCTGCGAGACGAACCACTCGGCCAGCTCGCGCGCATCGCCGGAAGGTTCGCCTCCTGGCGAGTAGATCAGCAGTCGGAGCGGATTACCGTCATCGTCGATTCCGATCGGGAGGACGAGCGGCGCCCGCGAGGCGCTTCGCCTCCCCGCGCGGAAGATCTCGATCTCGCCGCGGAGCAGCCGCGCCTCGGTTGCGCCGGCAGTTTCCATCGCGGTTTGCGCGATCACCGGCAGCAGCGCCTCCGTGTCGTGTGAGGCCGCCAGCGCGTCGCCGACGAGCGTCAGCGCTTCGCGGACGTGCCGGCGGTCCAGCTCGACCCGCTCGCGGCGCGTCGCGTGGCGCCGCCGGCTTCGCCAGATCATTGCGGCTCCCACACCGGCCAGCAGGGTGAGCAGCGTTGCGACCGTGGCGAGCAGCACGCGCTCCTGCCGGCGGTCCGCCGCCGCATCGATCGCGTCGAGCGGTGCCACGGCCACCACGCGCGCGTCGGGTCCGTCGAGGAGGAGTGGGACCGCGAACGCCCGCAGGGGATCGCCCGGCGCTCCAGCGTCTTCCATGCCGCTGGCGGGCAGCTCGATGAGACGGCTGCGCGAGGCGTCGTAGGCGCGCGGGCCGAGGGCGAGGAGAAGCTGGTCGGGTGGACGCGGCGATACCGCGCGCGCAAGCCGCTCGGCCAGCTCAGCGTCGAGCGGTAGGTCGGCCCGAACGCGTCCGACATTGCGGCCGCGGGACGCAACGTCGACGGTGCGGGTGATCGCTGGGGCCTCGAGCGGCGTGGCCCCGGCGAGCCGGCGCTCGTTGTGCCAGAACGACACGTTCGGGCTGGCTTCGGCGAAGCGGGCGAGCCCGTCACGGTTCGAGTCGGCGAGCGCTCGCACAACGCCTTCGTCGTGCGCGAGCCGCTGCACCGTCGCGTCGAGCCTGCCCACCTCACGGTTGAAGGCGGCAGACGCGGCGGTTGCGAGCGACGCCAGCCGTTCGTCGGCGTCTTGCCGGTACACGTCGCCGGCGGCTTTCGCGGCGATCAGGCAGATCACGGCGAGCGTCGCAACTGCGGCCACCGCGAGCAGTGCAACCGTCGACTGCCGCACGTCGCCTGGGCGGCCGCCGGCCCAAGCAATTCGCTTCTCCACCTCGCGCAGCTTCGCAGTCCGGGCGGCCTTCGGAGCCGGAGAGGGTGCTGTGGGTACGCTCTCCGGCGTGTCGCGCCTGCGCGCGAAATGCCCGGACTGCCGGACGTACACCGCTGTCGCGCTGGGCCCCGAATACCAGTGCCACTCGTGTGGGCGCGAGTTCGCGGCCGGCCTCGTGCGGGTGCCGCGCGCATGGGGCGAAGGCGGCGAGGCGATGGCCGAGGCGGCGCACCTCCCCTTCGACTATCCCGAGGCCGCCGTGGTCGAGGAGGATTCGCTCGCCGACCAGAACCTCGCGATCGCCGCGGAACTGCCCGACCGGCCGCTCGTGCTCGGCGGTTGCTGCTCCGCGCACGTCGGCGCGCTCGAGGGGCTCTCGGCGCGGCACGAGCAGCTCGCGCTCGTCTGGCTCGACGCGCACGGCGATCTGAACACACCCGCAACGTCACCGTCCGGGAACGTCTGGGGCATGCCGCTGAGGATGATCGTGGACTCCGGGATGGTGCCGCCGGGAAACGTCGCGCTGATCGGCGCGCGGAACCTCGACCCGCCCGAGAAGACCTTCATCGCGGAGAGCGGGATCCACACCGGCCTCGACGCCGTGGACCGCGCGCTCAAGGACTGCAGCTGCGTCTACGTCGCCTTCGACGTCGACTCGCTCGACCCCGGCGAGATCACCCCGTTCATGCCCGAACCGAACGGACTCAGGCTCGACGAGGTCGAGCGCCTCTTCGTCAATCTCCGCGGCCGCTCGACGGTCGTCGGCGCCGGGCTCAGCGGCCTCGCTCCAGACCCGGACAACGTGGGGCGGCTGGAACGCCTGACCCACGCCCTGGGCCTGTAACTCGCGCCGCAGCCGTCAGGTCTAACATCGCGTCATGGTGGAGCCCCGAATCGACGTCCAGGTCGAGACGAACGACGCTCCGCCGACGGACGCGAAGAAGCACCCGAACACCTGCCCGAAGTGCCAGTCGCACTATCGCGACGCCGAGCTCGATGAGAGCCTCTGGGTCTGCTCGCACTGCGGGCACCACTTCCCGATGCGTGCGCGGGCGCGGATCGTCAGCTTGGCCGACGCGGGCAGCTTTGCCGAGGAGGCCGCCGACCTCCGCTCTGACGACCCGCTCGACTTCTTCGACCTGAGGCCCTACGGCGAGCGCCTTGCGGAGGCAGAGCTCGGTACGGGCCTGGGGGAGGCGATCGTGATCGGCCGTGCGACGGTGGAGGGCAACGTGTGCGAGCTCGCGGTGATGGACTTCGCCTTCATGGGCGGCTCGATGGGGAGCGCCGTTGGTGAGAAGTTCGCGCGCGCCTGCGAGAGCGCCGTCGAGCAAGGCGTGCCGCTCGTCTCGGTCAGCGCCTCGGGTGGTGCTCGCATGCAGGAGGGGATCCTGGCCCTGATGCAGCTGCCGAAGACGATCGTGGCCGTGGCCGACCTCCACGACGCCGGCTGCGCCTACGTCTCGGTGCTCGCGCACCCGACGACCGGCGGCGTGCTCGCGAGCTTCGCGAGCCTCGGCGACGTGATCGTGGCCGAGCCCGGGGCGCTCATGTCGTTCGCCGGCCCGCGCGTCGTCCAGCAGACAACGCGCGAGAAGCTGCCCGACGACTTCGGCCTCTCGGAAGCGAACCTCCGCTACGGCCACGTGGACGCGATCGTGCCGCGGCCCGAGCTGAAGTCCCAGCTGGCGCGGTTGCTGCGCCTCTTCGCCAATGGCAAGTGAGGCCGAGCTCCGCCTCCGCGACCGGCTCTCGAAGCTGAAGTCGATTGGGTTGCTCGGCGGCACGAGAGTCTCCGGCGAGCTCGAGCGGCTGCAGAAGCAGCTCGACCGGATCACGGCCGAGCCGAGCGAGGACGAGATCTGGCGCTCGGTCGAGCTCGCGCGTCACCAGGACCGCCCCTACACGCTCGACTACGTCGAACGGCTCCTCGACGACTGGGTGGAGCTGCACGGCGACCGGGGCAGAGCCGACGATGCGGCGATCGTCGCCGGTCTCGGCAAGCTCGACGGCCGGACCGTCGTCCTCGTGGGGCACCAGAAGGGCCGCGACGTCAAGGAGCGCACGAAGCGGAACTTCGGGATGGCCTACCCCGAGGGCTACCGTAAGGCGATGCGTGTGATGAAGCTCGCCGACCGGTTCGGCTTCCCGGTCGTCACGCTCGTCGACACCCCGGGCGCGTACCCCGGCGTCGCGGCGGAGCAGCACGGGCAGGGCGGCGCGATCGCAGCGTCACAGGCGACGATGCTCCGGCTCGGCGTTCCGATCGTCTGCGTCGTGATCGGCGAGGGCGGCTCCGGGGGCGCGATCGCGATCGCGGTCGGCGATCGGGTGCTGATGCAGGAGAACGCGATCTACTCGGTCATCTCGCCCGAAGGTTGTGCCGCGATCCTTTGGCGGGACGCCTCCGAGGCGAGGAAGGCAGCGGCCGCGTTCAAGCCGGACGCGGCTCACTGCCTCGAGCTCGGGGTGATCGACGGGATCGTCCCTGAACCCGACGGCGGGGCGCACACCGACCTGGACGAGGCGGCGAGGCTTCTCGGCAGCTCGCTCCGAGAGGCCCTGGACGACCTCGACGGGCTCCCTGTGGATGAGCTCAGCCGGCGTCGGCGGGCTCGGTTCCGCTCGATCGGTATTTTCGCCTAGAACAGGGGCTTCGCAGACCGCTCGTCCACAGTGTCCACAGTGTTTTCCCCTGCCCCTTTTATGACTCGAGGCCGGGAAAACCCCCGGCCTCGAGCGCGGACCCCCCGCTGGGAGAGAAGCTCTCCGACTCCCTTTTTACCGCCCGAGCCCGAAATGAATCCCGCCTGGTTTCCCCCCGCTCCGAGCGGGCCGAGAGGCCATCCCGCCGCGGTCTCCAGGGCCGCGGATGGCTCGCACCCGGGATCGCCGGCCTGCCTGGAGAGGGGACGTTCGCGGCGGCGCCGAAGCACATTTCCTCCACAAGCGACGACCTTGCCCCGCTTGGCTACGGCGAGGTCGGGCAGAGTCCAGACGTGCCGCCGCTCGCCGAGTACCGCCGCAAGCGCGACCCGAAGCAGACGCCCGAGCCGTTCAGCTCGAGGCGCAAGGACAGCGAGCCGATCTTCGTCGTCCAGCGCCACGACGCGACGCGGCTGCACTACGACTTCAGAATTGAGATCGACGGCGCGCTCGCGAGCTGGGCGGTGCCGAAGGGCGTTCCGATGGAGCCCGGCCAGCAGCACCTCGCGGTGCACGTCGAGGACCACCCGCTCGACTACGCGACCTTCGAGGGCGAGATCCCGAAGGGCAACTACGGGGCGGGGACCGTCGAGATCTGGGACCGCGGGACGTACGAGCTCCTCGAGCGCAAGCGAAACGGTGGTCTGACCGTCCGGTTGCACGGCACGAAGCTCGACGGCGTGTGGGCCCTCGTCCCCGCGAAGCTGGGCGGCGACGAGAAGAACTGGTTGATCTTGCGCAAGCGCGACGAGCAGCAGGCGGAACCCGCAAAGCGCGCTCGGCGTTACGCGCCGATGCTCGCGACACTCGAGAAGGCCGTGCCGAGGGGCGAGGAGTGGCTGTACGAGGTCAAGTGGGACGGCTACCGCGCGCTCGCGTACGCTGCCGGGGGCGACGTCGCGCTCTTCAGCCGTAACGAAAACGACCTGACCGCACGCTTCCCCGACGTCGCGAAGGCGATCGGCAAGGCGCTGCGCACGCCGAACGCGGTGCTCGACGGCGAGGTGTGCGCGGTCGACGAACAGGGCCGCGCGACGTTCTCAGCGATGCAGCAGGGCCGGCCGGGCACGAAGTACGTGTACGTCGCGTTCGACGTGCTCGAGATCGACGGGGAGCCCGTGATCGGCCTGGAGCTGACCGAGCGGCGGAGCAGGCTCGAGGGGCTGCTGGACAAGCGCGTCAAGGCTGTGCAGTTCTCCGACTCCTTTGAAGATGGGGAAGCGTTGTTCCAGGTGGCGAAAGATCAACGCTTCGAAGGGATCCTCGCCAAGAAGCGATACTCGACGTACCAGCCGGGTCGCCGCGCGCGCGACTGGGTCAAGGTGAAGGCGACGAACAGCCAGGAGTTCGTGATCGGCGGGTTGACGCGAGGGGAGGGTCGGCGCGCGGACACCTTCGGCTCGCTCCTGCTCGGCGTCTTCGACGAGGGCAAGAGGAAGCTCCGCTACGTCGGAAACGTCGGCACGGGCTTCGGCGACGCGGAGATCAAGCGCCTGCTCTCGCTGCTGCGGCCGCTCGAGACGGGCGAGCCGCCGTTCGACCCGGCGCCGAAGCCGCCGCGCGTGCGCAAGGGCGACATCGTCTGGGTCGAGCCGAAGCTCGTCGCGGAGGTCGAGTTCGTCGAGTGGACGCACGACCACCGCCTGCGTGCGCCGTCCTACAAGGGACTGCGGGAAGACAAGGGTCCTCGGGAGGTGCACGAGGAGGAGCCGCTGCCGAGCGAGCTGCGCAAGGGCAACCGCGTGCTCAAGCTGTCGAACCTCGACAAGGTCTTCTTCCCGGTCGAGCGGATCACGAAAGGGGACCTCCTTGCGTACTACCGGACGGTCGCCCCGGTGCTCGTGCCTCACCTTAAGGACCGGCCGTTCACGATGATCCGCTATCCCGACGGGATTGAGGGCAAGCACTTCTTTCAGAAGGACGCGCCCTCGCACATGCCGGACTGGATCCCGACGTTCCGTGCCCTCGTCTCGACGCGCGCATCGCCGCGCACTCAGAAGTGGGTCAACTTCCCGGTCGTCAACGACGAGCTCGCGCTGCTCTGGATGGTGAACATGGGGTGCATCGACATGAACGCGTGGTACTCGCGCGTCGACAAGCCCGACCGGCCCGACTTCGTCCTCTTCGACCTCGATCCGTCGCCCGCCGTCGGGATCAAGGAGGTCGCCCAGGTCGCGCTTCTCGTCAAGGAGGCGCTAGACGCGTTCGGGCTCGTTGGCTTCCCGAAGACTTCGAGCGCTGACGGCATGCACGTGCTCGTTCCGGTCGAGCGGCGCTACACGTTCGGGGACACGCGCCGCTTCTCCGAGATCGTCGCCGGCGCGATCGCACGGACGCACCGTGGTCTGGCGACGACGGAGTGGACGAAGTCGAGGCGGCGCGGCGTCCTGATCGACTCCAATCAGAACGGTGAAGGGAAGACGATCGCGTCTGTCTACTCCGTGCGCCCGCGTCGCGGGGCGCCGGTCTCGACGCCGTTGCGCTGGGAGGAAGTGAACGACGAGCTCGACCCGACGCAGTTCACGATGGACGTCGTGCGGCGCCGGATCGATCAGCATGGCGACCTCTTCGAGGGCGTGCTGAAGACCAGGCAGCGCCTGACGGCGGCCCTCGGCTAGACGGCCGCCGCGAGCTCGGGCTGCTCGCGGCGGAGGATCCGCTCGAGCGCCGCGACGCAGCGCTCGTCGAACTGGCGCCCGGCCTCTTCGCGGAGGAGCGAGAGCGCCCGCTCGTGCGACCAGGCGCCGCGGTAGACGCAAGGCGAGATCAGCGCGTGGTAGACGTCACACGTGCCGATGATCCGCGTCTCGAGGTCGAGCTGGTCGCCGAAGGCGCCGAACGGGTAGCCGGAGCCGTCGAGGCGCTCGTGGTGGTCGCGGACGAGCCTACGCACGTCTCCCGGGAAGCCGAGCTGTGCGGGGAGCTCCTCGCCTCACTCCGAGTGGCGCTTGACGACCTCGTACTCCTCGTCGGACAGGGCGGCCTGCGTGTTGAGGATCTCGTCGGGGACGGAGAGCTCGCCCATGTCGTGCAGGAGGCCGCTGGCGCTTGCGCTGACGAAGAGCGCGTGCGCGAGACCGCCCCAGGCGACCTTCTCAAACGAGTGGAAATGCAGGAGCGCGGGCGGGACGATCGCAAGGGGAGACGCTCGCATCCTCGGCCGGGCTTCGGGCCCCGGGCGTCTCCTGGACGAGGGGGTTCGTCAGTCGAGCCGACGTGGGTGCCCGAGCGTGCCGAGCTGCGCGATGTCGCGCCGGAAGAACATCGCGACCGTCCAGTCGGTGACGACCCGGAGCTTTCGCGTGAAGAGCGGCAGCTGGTAGAGGTGGTACGAACGCGTCGCGAACCAGCCGGGGAAGCCGCGGAGGCGGACGCCGAAGATCTCCGCCACGCCCTTGTACCGGCCGAGCGTGGCCCCTTGGCCGATCATCCGGTACGCGTAGGGGCCCGGCTTGCCGCCGAGGTTCCTGGCGAGCTGCCGCGCCTGGCGGAGCGCGTGCTGGCTGGTCGGAGGGTCCGGCGACCCGGACGCGCCGTTCACGACGCGCGCGCAGTCGCCGACGGCCCACGTCGCGTCGCGGCCCTCGACCCGCAGCTGGTCGTCCACCCGGACCCGTCCCCGCTCGTCGACCGGCAGGCCCCATGCCGCGAGCAGCGGATGCGCACGCACGCCGGTCGTCCACACGAGCGTGTGGGTCTCGATCCGCTCCCCGTCGGAGAGGGTCGCCGACTCCGCGTCGAGTCGCTCGAGCCGCGTCCCGGTGCGCACCTCGATCCCGCGCCGGGCGAGCAGCCTCGAAACGTACTCCGCCAGCCTCGGCGAAAGCTCGTGCAGGATCCGGTCGCTCGCCTCGACGAGCACCCAGCGCTGCGGCGCAGTCCGCAGTTGCGGGTAGAAGCGGAGCGCGTCGCGCACGAGGTCGTGGAGCTCGGCGAGCGCCTCGACGCCGGCGTAGCCTGCGCCGACGAACACGAAGGAGAGGTGCGGCCCACCGGGCGCGAGGTCGGCGGCCTCGAGCTCGCCGAGCACGTGGTTGCGGAGCGCGATCGCGTCGGCGAGCTCGTTGAAGCCGAGGGCGTGCTCGGCGAGGCCCGGGA
>JACCTU010000182.1 GCA_013812235.1 Actinomycetota bacterium
CTCGTCGCCGAGTCGATGCGGCTCTACGGCCGGCGCTTCTGGCCCTCGCTCGCGCTCGGGGTTCCGCCCTCGATCCTGAACCTGCTCGCCCGGACGCTGGACGAGGGCACGCTGCTCGTCGTCGTGCCGGTGGCCGGCGGTGCGCTGCTCAGCCTGTCGTACCTCGGCGCGGTCGCGCTCGCGTCCGAGCGACCGGTTCGCGTGTGGCAGCCGCTCGTCGGGGGGCTGCTCGTCTTCCTGCCGTTTCCGTTCCTCGCCGCCTTCTTCATCTTGCCTGGGCTCGCGTGGCTCGCCGCGCTCGGCCTGATCGTCCCGGTGCTCGCCCTGGAGCGGGTCGGGTTCTGGTTTGCGTTTCTGCGCGCCTACAAGCTCGCCCGCGCGGACTTCGTTCACGCGCTCGGCTCCCTCGCGACGCTCGCGATCCTCGTCTTCCTGACCCAGAGCGGCCTCTTCTTCCTGCTGCGGGGAACGAGTGACCAGACCCTCGCGATCGCCTCGTTCGTCGCGAGCCTCGTCGTCTCACCGCTTCTCTTCCTCGGCGCCGCCCTCCTGTACTTCGACCAGGAAGCGCGCGACAATACGAAGCGTGTACCACGGCGGTAGCCGAGAGCTCCAGGATCGCTTCGATACGCGTCGGCTCGCGGACCGGATCGAGGAGCGGATCGTCCGCGAGACGATCGACGACGACGACCGGTCGTTCATCGAGGCGCGTGACATGTTCTTCCTCGCGACCGCGGACGCCGACGGCAAGCCGCAATGCTCGTACAAGGGCGGCGAGCCGGGCTTCGTCCGCGTGCTCGACGAGCGGACGATCGCCTTCCCGAGCTACGACGGGAACGGGATGTACCTCTCGATGGGGAACGCGCTCGTGAACGCCAACGTCGGCCTGCTCTTCATCGACTTCGAGGGTCGCAAGCGGTTGCGGCTGAACGGCGTCGCCTCGGTCGACCTCGAGGATCCGCTGCGCGCCGACTGGCCGGAGGCGCAGTTCGTGATGCGGGTGCAGGCGACCGAGGTCTTCCCGAACTGCCCGCGCTACATCCATGAATACAGGCTCGTGAAGCGGTCGCGCTTCGTGCCGAAGACCGATTGCGAGACGCCCGTCCCGGCCTGGAAGCAGAGCGAGTGGGCCCACGACGCGCTCCCAGAGAACGACCCTGCGAACGACCCCGCACGCGAGGTGATCCCGCGTTAGGGTCCGGCCATGGCGACCTACATCCTGCTTTCCACGCTCAGCCCGCAAGGCGTCCAGACGCTCAAGTCGAACCCGGACCGGCTCCGCGAGGTGAACAAGGACGTCGAGGAGCTCGGCGCGCAGGTCCTGCACCAGTGGGCGACGCTCGGCGAGTGGGACTTCGTGAGCGTCGTCGAGGCACCCGATCTCGCGACGGTCGCGCGGGTCAGCGTCTCGCTCGGCGCGCGGGGCTCGACGAAGATCGAGACGCTACCGGCGTTGACGATCGACGAGCTGCTCGCGGCGCTCGAGTAGTCAGCGCCGCTTCGTGAAGATGTAGTCGGTCTTGCGCGCCTGGAAGTGGCAGGACGTGCAGACCTGACCGCGCGCGAGCTCGCTGAAGCGGGAGTTTCCGTTCGGTCGCGTCCACTCGATCATCTGCCAGCCGTTGTGCGGGCCCGACGCGCGGAGCTTTCGCATCACGGCGATCAGAGTGATCGGAGCGCCTGAGCGCTGCCGTCCTTCCTTGACGATCACCGTCCCGACCGGATAGCGACCCGCCCGCGGCAGCTTCGACACGTAGACGTTCTTGATCGAGCTGTGCGCGTCGACCGAGCGGCGAGGGATCGGCTTCGAGTTCAGCTTCGTCCAGCTCTTGTAGCTCGCGGTGTAGCTCGGAAGCCCGGGGAGCGGCGAAGCGCCGGTGAGGGCGACGACGAGCGGCAGCACGAGGAGCAACCTCACTGTTGCATTATCGCTCGGGCGATCTCGGCTGCCAAGCCCGCGTTGTCCGCAACGAGCGCGCGATTCGCTTCGAGCGTCCGCCCGCCGCTCTCGCGGTGGAGCCACGAGAGCACGAACGGCGTCAGGCCCTGGCCGCCGACACCCTCGCGTGCGGCCTCCGCGAGCGCCTGCTCGATCAGGCCGTCGACGTCGTCGAGGCTCTGGGCCGGCGGGTTGCCGACGAGGACGCCGGTGCCGCCGAGGTCCCAGTGGGCGCGCGCGATCTCGGCTGCCTCCCGCGCGGACTCGATGCGCGCGGAGACCGGCGGCCCGCCGTGCGCCGCGTAGAAGAGCGGCAGCGTGTCCGTGCGGTACCCGAGGGTGGGGACGCCGAGCGTCTCGAGGGCCTCCGCCGTCGCCGGCACGTCGAGAATCGACTTCGCACCCGACGAGACGACGACGACCTGCGTTCGCGCGAGCTCGCCGAGGTCGGAGGAGACGTCGGGCCGCTGCGTCCAGCCGCGGTGGACTCCGCCGATCCCACCGGTGCCCATGAACCGGAGTCCGACCGTGCGCGCCACCGCGAGCGTTCCGCCGACGGTCGTCGCACCGACGGCGCGCTGCGTGACGGCAGCGGCGACGTCGCGCGGGCCGAGCTTGCGCGCGGTCGCTCCGAAGCGCCCGAGCTCCTGCTCGTCGAGGCCGACGCGGATTTCTCCGTCGAGGACGCCGATCGTCGCGGGCGTCGCGCCGGCCTCCCGCACGCGCCGCTCGCTCTCGAGACCGACGGCGACACCCTCTCCGGGCGGGAAGCCGTGCGCGACCAGCGTCGTCTCGAGCGCGACGATCGGGCGGCCCTCGTCGAGCGCTGTCCGCACCTCGTCGGAGACCTTGATCACCGTCATTCCTCCATCTCGACGAACGGAACCTCGTCCCAGCGCTCGAACGTTCGCACGTGCTCGCCGGATCGCCGGAACCCGCCGCGCTCGTAGACCGTGATCGCGCGCACGTTGAACGCGGCGACGTTCAGCGTCACGCGGCGGTCGGGAAACCGAGAGTGGGCGAACGCGACGCTCTCGAGGAAGAACTCGAGGCCAAGTGCCTTGCCCGTCAAGTCGGGCCCCGAAGACCAAGGCCGATCTCGACGGTGTCTTCCCGGGCGTCGAAGTAGTAGAAGCCCACGACCTCGTCGCCGTCCCGCACGAGGAAGAAGCGCTCGGGATTCAGGACGGGATCGTCGTCGCCGTTGTAAAAGTCGTACGGCGGGTCGTAACGCCAGCGGTCCAGCAGCGCTGCCTCGTCCGGACCGAGCGGGGCGATCGTCCTCACCAGGGCATGGTGCCGAGGTTCGCGACGCAGCGGGCCGCTGCCTCGAGCCCGAGCTCCGCGCCGCCGACGAGGTACCCGGCCGCGAGCGCGTCGCCCGCGCCGGTCGTGTCGACGACGTCGGCCGCCGGCGCGGGCATCGCGCGACCGTCCGAAAGCTTGATCCCCTCGGGCCCGAGCTTCAGCACCCACTCCTGTGAGGGGAACGCTCCCCCGATCTCCTCGAGCTCCTCCGCGTTCCCGAAGATCACGTCGGGCGCGAGCAGCTCGAGGCGCCGCACGAGCTTCTCCGCGCCGAACTCGCGGATCAGGCTCCACGACGAGAGGTCGACGCTGATCCGGCCGCCCTGCCCGCGCACCGCGCCGGCCGCCTTCGCGGCCGCCTCGTCGATCGGCGAACGGAAGAGTGCGTAGCCCGTCACGTGCAGCCAGTTCGCGCCGCCGAGCCAGCGCATCTCGAGCTCGTCGGAGCGGAGCTGCGGCGCGACGCCGCGGTCCGAGGCCATCGAGCGCTCGCCGCTCGGCGCGACGATCGAGACGACGACGCCGTTGTGACCGTCGACCGCGGGGCCGAACACCTCGACCCCGTGGGCGGCGAGCTCCTGCGCGACGAGCTCGCCGGCCGCGTCGGTCCCGCGCTTGGCGACGAGGCGACCCTGTTCCCCGAGCTCGGTCGCCCAGGCGGCGACGTTCGCGGCCTGGCCGCCCGCACCCGTCCGGGTGCGCGCGGTCGCGTCGGCGCCGAGGTTGAGCGGCGTGTCGAGTCGCACGACGACGTCGAGCAGGAGGTCACCGAGGGCGCAGATGATCATCGGTCTACAATCGTCCCATGGAAGAGCACGAGCGACGCAGCCGAACGCGCTCGTTCCTGATCGGGGGCCTCGTCGGCGCCTCCGCCGCCATCGCAGCAGCCCGCCGGTTGCGACCCAAGCAGCGCCGCCGCATCACACCCGCCGGGCTCGCGGCGTTCGAGGACGCGCCGTGCTACCGGGAGACCGTCGAGCTCGAGGAGCGGAGCGCTCAGTAGTCGAGGAGGCCCAGGCGGTCCGCCGCGCGCCGCACTGTCACGAAGTTGATGTCCGCGTCCCCGATGAACAGCGACTTGCCGACCATCATCACCTGCGCCGCTCGGTCGAGGTACTCGGCGGGCGTTCCGGTTGCTTCGCGTGTGCGGAGCACGAGGTACGGGCCGAACACGCGCGCCTCGTAGTCGAGCCCCCGACGGGGCAGGCGCTCCTCGATCGTCAGGCCGCGCGTGCACGTGCAGTTGTTCGTGTCGTAGGCGTCGAACACCCAGACTCCCCGGCCGAGCGGGCGTGGGAGCGCGTCGAGCCGCGCCGCCGCGAGCTTCGCGTCGGCGCGCGGGATGACGATGTGCGCGACGCGGCTGTCCACGTCCGAGGCCTCGAGGTAGACGGGCTCGTAGCCGAAGAACACGTCGTCGGGACGGCTCGTCGCCGCGAGCCACCGGCCGGCCGCCTCGCGCGCCGCGACGCGTGCCGACGGGTCGCCGGTGAAGAGCTGCGGCGTCTTCTCGTACGCCCACCCGACTTCGGCGACGACGAGCGCCGCGAGCGCGCAGGCCGCGACTACGCGACCGTAGCGCCTGCCGAGCGAGACGAGCGCCGTCGCGAGCAGGAGCATGAAGAACGGTAGCACGAAGATCAGGTGCCTCGTCTCGGGCGAGGCCGAGCTCCCCAGCCGCGCGAGCAGCAGCGCAAGCGTGGGGGTCGCGATCGTGCACGCCACGAGGTAGGCCGCACGTCGGTTCTGCCGCCACAGCTCGCGTGCGCCGTAGGCGGCAAGCGCGAGGACGGGGACGAGCAGCGCCCACCAACCCGCGGTGAAGTCCCCGGCGACGTCCTTCAGGTACCGCAGCACGGGCAGCGGCGCGCCGAGCTTCCCGCTCTCGTTGCCGGCCACGCCCACGTCGAACCGGTTGGCGAGGCGGAGGTCGGCGAGCCAGAACGGCGTGCCGAGGATCCCCACCGCCGTAAACGCGACGACGGTCGCGCGGACACGTCGCCGCACGAGCAGGACGTACAAACCCTGCGAGGCGAGTACGAGCGCGCCGTACGGATGGCTCGCGATGCACGCGATCGCCGCGAGGCCCCAGAGCCCGAAGCGCCATGCCCGGCCGCGGTGGATCGCCCACAGCAGCGCGAGGTACGAGAGCGCGCTCGTGAACAGGAACAGGCTGTACATCCGGCCGTAGACGCCGTGGAACAGCAGCACCCAGCTCGCGGAGACGAGCACCGTGGCGATCAACCCGACCGCTCGGCCGGCGAGCCGCGCGACGAGGAGCGCGACGAGCGGCAGGCTCGCCAGCGCGAAGAGCGCCGACCCGAGTCGGAGGGCGGTCAGGCCGCCCCCGGAGTGCGCGGCGACCGCAGCCAGGAGATAGTGCAGAGGCGCCCCGCCCCGCTCTTCGAGCACGATGTCGAGCAGCCTGTCGAGCGGCTGCCTGCCGACGAAGAGCGCGAGGGTCTCGTCCTCGTGCGGCGGCCAAGCGGTCAGGCGTGCAAAGAGAAAGGTGGCGACGGCGAGCACACAGCCGGCGACGCCCCACCCGAACCAGGCCTCCCGAACCCCGACCCGAGCAGTACCGGCTGTGCTCTCCGCAGTCGTCGCGACCTGTGTCACGGGGAGACGGTACCCGCGGAACACGCTGCTAGTCTCGCCGGGTGCCGATCTACGAATACCGTTGCCCCAACGGGCACGTGTTCGAGATCTTCCAGCGGATGGACGACCCACCGCCAGAGAAGTGCGAGGTCTGCGCGGCCTCGCCGGTCGAGCGCGTCCTCTATCCCGTGGCGGTTCACTTCAAGGGCTCGAGGTTCTACTCGACCGACTACGGCCGCTCGCGCAAACGTGGCGGCGGGACGGAGTCGAGCGACGGCGGCTCGGGCGACGGCGGCGGCGAGAAGAAGTCGTCCGAGTCGAAGTCCGACTCGAAGTCGGAGAAAAAGAGCGGCGGCGACTAGCCGCTGACGCAGCCCGGGCCGAAGAGCCCGGTGCCCGGCGGCGGCGGCTGGGGAGCCGCGCCGCCCACGAACATCAGGATCACGTTCCGGTTCTCCTCGCTGCCGATCAGGAACGACTCGCCGCCGACCGAGGTCGGGGTTCCGCCGAGCCGGCAGCGGAGCGTGGTGCCCGAGCGGATCTTGACCCACGCGAGCTGCGCGAACTGCCCGGACGAGAGGTCCGTCGCGAGCGGCGCGATCAGGTCGTCCGCGAGAAAGGGCAGCCGTACGAGCGTCGAGAAACTCGTCATGTCGTCGCCGATCGCCCGCACGACCGCCTGCTGGCGCTCGCCGCGCGTCAAGTCGTTCTCAGCGGGGTCGAGCCGGTTCTCGCGGATGCGCGAGTAGACGAGCGCGCGGCGGCCGCCCATCGTCTGCTCGCCGGCCGGGAAGCGCCACCCGTTCCACCGCCGGCAGCGCTCCTGCGTTGCGAACGGGCAGTCGAAGCGGTTCGAGAGGATCGGCTCGGGCACGTCGATCGTGACGCCGCCGAGCGCGTCGATCAGCTGCTCGAAGTTCCGGAAGTCGACCACGACGATGTGGTTGACCTGGAGGCCGGTGAAGCCCTTGATCGTCTGCACCGAGAGGTTCGGGCCGCCGAATTGGAACGCGGCGTTGATCTTCGCGAAGCCGTGGCCGGGCACGTCGACGCGCAGGTCGCGCGGGATCGACAGGAACGCGGTGCGGCCTCGTCCCGGGTCGGTGCGGACGAGCATGATCGAGTCGGAGCGCTGCGCGCCCTCGCGTCCCGCGCCGGGGCCGTGGTCGGTTCCGAGGAGCAGCGTGGTCGCGGGATCCGAGAGGAACAGTCCGTTCTGCTCGTCGAGCGCGACCGGCCCGAGGCGCTGGTTCGCGCCGTCGAGAGCGCGCGCGAGCGCGAAGTAGCTTGCGAGGGCCCAGGCGAGCACGAGGAGCAGGAGCACGATGAGCGTGATGCCGAGCCGCCGGGGCCAACGCCGACGCCGCGGCGCCGCAGGCACGGTGGGCGCGGGGGTGACC
>JACCTU010000187.1 GCA_013812235.1 Actinomycetota bacterium
CTGCCTCGACGAGCACGGCGAGTTGCGCCGGCTCGTCAACGTCTTCGTCGACGGCGACGACGTCCGCGGCGGCGCAGGCCTCGAGACGCCGCTTCGCGCGGACTCTCAGGTGCTCGTCGTGACCGCGATCGCCGGCGGCTAGCCGATGCTCGTCGGGACGTCGATCTCGCCCGACGCGATCTTCTCGCGGACGACCTCCAGGTCGTCGAGGTCCTCCTGCGGGACGCGCTTCGAGATCGTGCCGAGGCCGACCCCGTCCTCGGCGAGACCGAAGACGAGGTTGCGACCGCCTTGCCAGCTGCCGTCCTGGACGCTCTTGATCGTCCGGAAGACGCCTTCGTCGACCTTCTTCTGTGCGCTCGTCAGGACGTGCGGTCCGAGGAACGCCTGGTCGGCGTCGACGCCGATCCCCCACACGCTCCGTTCGCGCGCCGCGTCGAGCGCGCCGAGCCCGCAGCCGCCCGCAACCTGGAAGACCACCTTCGCCCCGGCCTGGATCTGGTTGAGCGCGAGCTCCTTGCACTTCGCCTGGTCATCCCAGTCCGACGAGTAGCCGTTCAGCGTCTTCACTCCGGGCGCCGCCGCCTTCGCCCCGGCCTGGTAGCCGGCGATGAAGCGATCGACGGGCGGCTCCTTGAACCCGCCGACCGAGCCGATCACCTGCGGCCCCGGCATGCGCTTCGCCTCGAGCGCCGCGAGCTAGCCGGCGAGATAGCCGACCTGCTCCTCACGGAAGAGCATCCCGACGACGTTCGCGGGCTTGCCCTTGAGCCCCGCCTGGTCGACGTCGATGATCACGAACTTCTTGTCCGGGAACGTCTTGGACGCGGTGGCGACCGCGTCCCCCTGCGCGAAGCCGACGCCGATGATCACGTCGAAACCCTGACGAGCGAGCGTCGTCATGTTCGGGACGTAGTCCGAGGCGGTGCGCGACTCGACGACTCGCCCTTCGATGCCGAGCTCTCTCTCCGCGCGCTGCAGCCCCTCATATGCAAGTTGGTTGAAGCCCCGATCGTTGAGCTGGCCCGCGTCCGTGATCAGCGCCACCTTGAGCGCCTCGCCGCCACCGGTGGTCGTCGGGGCGGCGCCCTCGTCGTCACCGCCGCAAGCGGCGAGCACGAGCGCGAGCGATGCGAGAAGAATGGTGAGGGCGCGGGTCATGGAGGTTTTCGACTGGTAGTCTAAAACTCGTGGCCGAGTCTACCACGCACGTTGCGCTTGGGGTTGTGCTGCGCGTGCGCGACGCGAGGCTGCAGGTTCTGCTCTGGCGACGCGCGAAGGCGCCCGCGAAGGACGCGTGGTCCCTCCCCGGCGGCTACCTCGAGGCACGGGAGACGCTCGAGGAGTCGATTCGCCGCCACCTCGCCGCGAAGGTCGACGTTCGGGAGCTCGCGCACCTGGAGCAACTGGAGACGCGGAGCGACCCGAAGCGCGACCCGCGGGAGCGCCAGCTCGCGACCGCGTACCTCGGGCTCGTGCCGAGCCCCGTCGACCCGGCCGTCCCGCAGGACACGCGTTGGCACGACGTCGACGAGCTGCCCAGGATGGCGTTCGACCACGAAGCGATCACGCTCGCCGGCCGGGAGCGTCTGCGCGCGAAGCTCTCGTACACGAACATCGGCTTCGCGCTCGCGCCCGACCAGTTCACGATCGCCGAGCTGCGCGACGTCTACGCGGCCGCGCTCGGCCACGATGTCTCTGCGACGAACCTTCAGCGCGTGCTGCTACGCAGAGGCGTGCTCGAGCCGACGGGCGAGCGGCGCGAGTCGGGTCCGAGCGGCGGTCGCCCGCCGGAGCTGTTTCGATTCGGAGCCCGTGAGCTCGACGTCACCGACCCGTTCGCCGTGCTGAGACCGCCGCGGTGACTGGTGCTTAGCCGCCGAACAGCGTGACGACCATGCCGCTGGCCGAGGTCACGCCCGGCGCGGGCTGCTGATCCTCGACCGTGTCGCCGTCACCCGTGCGAATGATCTCGACCCTGAAGCCCAGGTCCTCGAGCGTCTGCCGCGCGGAGACCTCGTCCTGGTCGCGGACGTCGGGCACCTCGAGCTCCTCGGCTGCACCCTGGCCGATCGAAACGACGAGCCGCACCACTGCGTTGCGGTTCGCTCGCGAGCCGGCGGCCGGTCGCTGCTCGATGACGCGGCCACGCGGCTGCGTTGAGGTTCGGTACGCGACGACGCCCTTCAGCCCCGCGGCACGAAGGCGGCGGAGCGCCGGCGTTTGCGCGAGCCCGACGACGTTCGGGACGGCGACCTGCGCCGGGCCGGTCGTGGTGGGGGTTGGTGCCGTCGTCCCGGGGCGTTCCGTCGTCTCGCCCGTCTGC
>JACCTU010000206.1 GCA_013812235.1 Actinomycetota bacterium
GTCCGTGGATGCGGTCGACCGCGCCCTCGTCCACGCCGAGTTCGAGCAGGGCGTCGCGCCGCCGCTCCTGCGTCCGCCGCGACCCGATCGCGCCGACGAAGAACGCATCGCTCGCGAGGGAGAGTTGCAGGGCGGGCAGGTCGATCCGATCCTCGTGCGCCAGCACGACGACCGCCGTCCCCTCATCCGGTGCAAGCCGGGCGAGCGCCTCGTCCGGCCACTCGACGACGATTTCGTCCGCGCTCGGCACGCGCTCGGCAGTTGCCCAGCGCTCGCGCGGGTCGACGACGATCGTCGTCCAGCCGAGCGACTTTGCCCCGCGACAGAGCGCCTCGGCCGTGTCGATGGCGCCGACGACCACCAGGCGCAGCGCCGGTCGCGAGGCGATGACGAGCCCGTCGCCGGAGGGCTCGACCGTCACGACACGGCCCCGCCCGATCTCCTCGACCAGGCTGCGCATCAGCCCTGGGTCGGCCTTCGCGACGTAGACGTCGATCTCGCCGCCGCAGGGCAGCCCGACGCCAAACGCCTGCTCATCTGTGATCCCGTACGTCCGCTGCCGTGCTGCGCCGCCCGCGAGCACCTCCTGCGCCTCCGCGTAGACCTCGTTCTCGACGCAGCCCGCCGAGACCGAGCCGGCGAGCTCGCCGCCCGCAGACACGCCCAGCACGGAGCCGACCGGTCGTGGCGCCGATCGGCGGGTCGCGACGACCGCGGCGAGCGCGACGTCCTCGCCCTGCTCGAGCCAGCGGCGAAGCGCGGGAAGCAGCTCCTGCATCCCTGCATCGTAGATTGGCGGCTCGCCGCTAGGGTTCTGGGACATGAGCGAACCGCGGCCGGCGATCAAGTCACTTCGTCGGCGCAAGGAGCGCCACAAGCAGCGCAGCAAGGTCTACCGCGTGCCGTTCGCGCTCGCCGGCGTGCTGGTCATCGTGGCGGGGGTTGCGCTGAGTCTGCCCGGCGTCCCGGGGCCGGGGCTGCTGCTCGTCGCGGTCGGGCTCGGGATGCTGGCGCTCGAGTTCGACCGGGCGGAGCGCCTGCTCGAGAAGATCCTCGATCGGGTCGAGGACGCGCGCGAGCGAACGAGCGTGTGGCAGCAGGTCGCGCTCGGGGTCATCGGGCTCGCGGCCGGGGTCGGGTACGTCGTCGCAGCGTTCGTGTTCGAGATCCCGGTGCTGCCGGGCTAGCCGGCTAGAAGCCGCAGCGGCAGACGGGCTCGCCGAGGGCGCGCCGCTCGAGCTGGACGCCGCAGCGGGCGCAGCTCGGAGGGACGACCCTGCCCGCGACGAGGAGGCTGCGCATCAGCGTCAGCACCACGATCAGCTCCACCAAGACGGTCGTCCGGTTCATTGAGGGTTTATCGGCAGTACCGGCGAGGGCTTTAGCGGACGACCACCCGTTGGGTCATCAGGGTGGGGTGGAGCGAGCAGTAGAGGTTATACGTGCCCTTGCGGCGGAACCGGAACGAGAAGCTCCCCTGGCGCGCGGACGCCGAGGCCAGCCCCTCGGGCCCGTTCGCGAGCGTCACGTCGTGGCGCTCGGTGCCGACGAAGCGCCACCGGAACATCGCGCCCGCGCTGAGCTCGACCCGCTGGTTGCGGAAGCTGAAGTCCGAGACCGCCGTCTGCCTGACCCGCGAGACCTTGCCGACGGGGCTGCGCAGAAGCGGCTGGAAGATGCGCGGCGTCGGCGCGGGATCGTGGAGCGGATCGGAGAGCGCAGGCGTTGGCGCGCACGCCGTGGTGGCGCCGGGGGCGAGCCACGCGATCATGATCCCCATCACGCGCATGTGCGGCCTGCTGTTGTCGTAGACGGCCCGAAGTCGCAGTGTCTCGCCGGCGGCGACCGGGATCCCGGCTCGGTCCGACCAAGACGTCATGTGCGCGGGCCCGGGCTCGTGCATCATCGGTAGCGGGTAGTGCTCGGGCCAGCTCGGCCGCGAGGTGAAGAGCTCGCGGCTGGAACAGGTCGCGTTGCGGAGCTCGAGCCGTTGGCCGCCGCCGTGGATGTGCGCGCCGCCTGAGACGAGCCGCCCGCTCTCCGGCATCGTGAAGTCCGACGTGCGCACGAAGCTCGAGCCGGGGCCGCCTGTGCCGGGGACGGTGAAGATCGGGTTTGCGTAGCAGTTGGCGACGTCGAGCCACACCGGCTTCACCGCAGTCCGCGGCTCCGCGGTGACGTACTGGACGCGGTACTGCACGTGCACCGTCGACGCCGCGTTGCGGTGGTTCATCAGCATGTACACGAGCCCCCAGATGTCACTGCCGCGGTTCGCGTAGCCGTAGCCGTCGGGGAGGCTCAGCTCCATGTGCTCCTCGCCGGCGCCGAAGAACCGCTCGGCCGGAAGTGGCGACGGTCGTCGGTCGTAGTCGTAGAAGCGCCCACAGGTGTAGTCGGTCACGAGCGCCTTCACGAACACTGCGTGATGGAGCATCACGTCGTTCATCGTCTGGATCCGCCCGGCAGCGTCGACGACCTCGACCGTCATCCCGACGACGTACCCGTCGACGCGCGGCGAGGGGACCGCAGTCACCCCCTGGACGACCTGGAAGGGCTTCATCGGCAACGCCTGGGAGCGCAGCACGAGCGTCTCCACCGCGGCTGGTGCGAGCGACGGCGCGGTCAGTGCGACCAGGGCAGCGATCAACAGGGTGAGCCGGCGCACCCTGTGAATCTAGCCCAGGACGGCCCGCCGGTAGAATCGCCCGCAGTGGGCTGGATCTATGCGCTCCTGCTCGCGGGTGCGGTCGCCGTGCTCGCCGCCGCGGAGTGGCCGCGGTTGAGCACCAGGCTCGGTGTCGCCGGGCGTTTTCCGGGCGCCACGAAACGCCGCAAGGCCTCGCACCTTCGGCTCGTCAAGACCGAGAGCGAGGAGTTCGCGGCGAGCGTCGA
The DNA here is from genome assembly GCA_013812235.1 of Actinomycetota bacterium. Lineage (GTDB taxonomy): Bacteria > Actinomycetota > Thermoleophilia > Gaiellales > Gaiellaceae > JACCTU01. The sequence continues at coordinate 2,893 of JACCTU010000206.1, forward strand.
GCGCGACCTCAACCGTCTGCCGACGATCGACGAGCGCGACCGGCCCTAGGGGATCCGGATCGTCGCGCGGAGGACGCGCGTGTTCGGGAGGATCCGCGTGACGTTCTCCATGTTCTTTGCTTCCTGATGGTCGGAGACCGTGAACACGAGCCGATGCGTCCCACGGGCGAGCCCCTTCACGTTCACGGACGCGACGCCGCTCGCCAGTCGGACGCTTCGGGCGTTGCCGTCGACGGTCGCGTCGAGCGAGAGCGGATCGACGCCGGACCCGGCGTCCGCTACACGAATGCGCACGACTCCGCGGCCCGCGGTCGCCCCGAGCAGACGCGCGCTCGGCGGTCGAACGTCGTCGACCCAGAAGCGGAACGTGAACCGGTCGCCCTTGGCGCGCGAGTCGAAGACGAGGTCGTACGTTCCGGGTGCCGGACGGATCGCGCCCGCGACCGGCCGCGCGTCGCCGAACTCGTCGACGTACGGGTTGATGTTCAACGGCAGCCCGGGGATACCGACGAGGCGGTTCTCGTCCCCCGCCTGGACGACGCGCGGCTGCACGCCACCGCGCAGCACGGCGACGCCGAAGTTCGCGACCTCGCGGCCGAGCGCGAAGCGGAAGACCTGCTCGGGCCCGGGCTGCGTGCTGTTCGCGACGACGGGATAACGGTACTGCTGCACCCGGCGCGGCTTTCCGACCGTCGAGCCTGCGTACGTGCCTGTTCGAGTGAGCGCGCGCGTCGGCGCCGGCAGCTGCGGCCTCGTGACCCGGAACCAGTACGGGATCCGCCGGATCTGGTCGCCGCGCTGCAAGACGACGTACCCCGCCTGCTCCGCGGCCGTGCGGGCGACGTCGGCGAACGCAATCCGCAGCTCGCCCGGCACGGTCACGGTGCGGGGGGTCGCGAAGATTCCGCTCACCGTCCACGTGCCTGTACCGCCACCGGCGTCGGTGAGCCTGACGACCACCTCCGGGTTCCGACCGGCCCGCACCAGCCCGAACGAGACCGAGCTCGGCTCCGCAAAGAGGAGCGGCGTGTCTGCGCGCCCGACGGCGATCAAGCCGCCGCCGGTACGCAGCGGTCCGCTCGGAAGCCTCGAACCGGTGGTGACGAGCGCCGACCTCAGCTGCGCCGGCGTCCACGCGGGATGTCGCCTGCGGAGCAACGCGACCGCACCGGTGACGTGCGGGGCGGCCATGCTCGTCCCGCTGAGCAATGACCAATCCCCCTCGGGTGACGACGAGAGGATCGACGAGCCGGGTGCGGCGACGTCCGGCTTGAGCCGGAGGGACAGCGGCGTGGGGCCTGCAGACGAAAACGACGAGATCGCCCCCGCAGGGTCGCCGCGGCCGTTCGAGACCGAGGCGACGCTGATCGCCGAGGCTGCGCTTGCGGGAGAACCAACCGAGCCGAGCTGGAAGCGGCCGTACTCGTTGCCCGCTGCCGCGACGGTGGGCACGCCCGCGGCGGCCGCGCCCTCGATTGCGAGCGCGACGAGGTCGCGCGTCGGCTCGATCTCCGGCTCGCCCAGCGAGAGATTGATCACGTCCATCCCGTCGGCCACCGCGGCCTCGATCCCTGCGGCGATCTCGGGTGCGTTGCCGTTGAGTCCGAAGCCCTCCGTCGGGACGGTCAGCACCTTGTAGTTGCCGAGGTACGCCCGAGGCGCGACGCCGGAGACACGCACGGTCGCCGCGAGCGTGCCGGCGTTTCCGGCGGCGATCCCCGAGACGTGCGTCGCGTGCGACGAGTGCACAGGGTCGAAGGGCAGGTTGCGGTTCTTCCAGGTCAGCCCGCGCGGCGGAAACGCCCGCGCGGCGATCACCTTTCGAGTGGTGAACGCCGTCTGCCCCTTGGGGAAGCCCGCAGGCATCGCGAACGCGGCGGGCGAGAAGAAGGGGTGCGACTGGTCGAGCCCGTCGTCGAGAATAGCGATCTTCATCCCCGCGCCGGCGTCGACGCCCGGCGCCGACCAGAACGAGTTCGCCCCGATCATCGCAACGCTGCGGTCGAGGTTTCCCCGAAAGGTCGTGCTGGGGTAGATCGTCGCGAGCCGCTCGAGCCGCTCGAGCCGCGGCAGCTGCGCCGAGGGCAGCGAGACCGCGAGCCCGTTGAAGACGATCCGGTAGCGCCGGTAGACATCCGCACCCGGCACCTCGCGCGCGAGCTGCTCCGCGAAGCGCTCCTGCCCGAGCGCGGCGGCGTCGAGGTACGAGCGGCTCGTCGGGCTCCGAAGGTCGAGCCGCTGCCGCTTGACCGCCGCGCTGAGCACCCGACTCTGCGCGGTCGCTTCGGCAACCCCGGGAGAGTCGAGCCGAACGACGACCTCGACGTCACGAGCCCAAACCGACGCCGGCGCGGCGAGCGCGAAAAGTGCAGCGATGACGACCCCGAAACGCAGGCGAACCATGCTACGTCCGACGAGCCGGCGCCTGGAAAGTCGGTGGCTCGAGGTCGGGCTGTGTCCGACCTCGCTCGCTGAGCTTCTTGGACGCCCGGGTACACTCGGGATCACAGAACCGGGAAAAGTTGAGGCCGAAGGCCGACTTTTCCCGGCCCAGCGGATGTGGCGGAATTGGTAGACGCGCACGGTTCAGGGCCGTGTGGGGGCAACCCCGTGGAGGTTCAAGTCCTCTCATCCGCATAGGCAGGTTCAAGTGCCACGTCGCAACAACGGGAACCGACGCCAGCGAAATCGAGAAGAGTGCTCCGACTCTGGCGAGACGCACTGGGAGCTC
>JACCTU010000207.1 GCA_013812235.1 Actinomycetota bacterium
CCAGAACTCCGTGTTCCAGGTCGGCCCCTGAAGCGTGGGGTTGTCGACCAGGCCGCGGAGCTTCGTCTTGTAGACGAAGTACGTGGGCTTCTGGTAAAGCGGGATCACGGGCACGTCGGTCGCCATAAGCGCATCGGCCTGGTTCACGAGCGACGCCCGCGTCTTCGGGACGAGGGACTGGTCCGACTTCCTCAGAAGCGAGGTGACGGTGCGGTTGCAGTAGTTCTTGTAGTTCGACTCGCCGCCGCAGCCGTAGATGTCGATCCAGCCGGAGGGATCCCCGGTGCCGACCCACGCGTAGAGCGCGAGATCGAAGTTCTTCTCCGCGAGGCGCGGGAAGAACAGCCGCGAGGGCTGGCTGTCCGGGCGGAACTCGATCCCTGCAGCCTTGGCCTGCGCCTGCAGGATCTCGAGCGCGAGCTCACGCAGTCGGTTTCCGGCCGTCGTGCCGAAGCGGACGGAGGCCCGCTGGCCGGCACACACGTAGATCCCGTCGCCGCCCTTTGTGCAGTTGTGGGCCCGGAACAGCGCGTTGACCCGGTTCAGATTTCGGGTCCAGCGCTGGAAGTGGCCTGCGTACTCCTTCTGGTTCGAGGTGTACATGTTGTTCTGCAGCACGGGCAGACTCGGGTTGAGCGTCCGGAACAGCTGCTGCACCGCTGCCTTCCGGTCGATCGACTGAATGATGGCCTGCCGGAACCAGCGCTGGCCCAGCAGCGGGTTGCTGTTGCCCGCCCCCGTGTTGATGTCGATGTGCTCGAGCGTGGTGCCCGCCCTCGACTGGGTGCGGAGGCCGCTCTGCCCGCGCAGTGCCGCGAGCTGGAGCTGCGGCTGCGGGTAGATCGCGTCGACCTCGCCGCCGCGGATCGCCTGGATCTCCGAGTCGGTGTTGGTGATGAACCGGAAGGTGATCCGGTCGATCGACGACTTCTTGCCCCAGAAGCTCGCGTTGCGGACCAAGACGAGCGTCTGGCCGCGGGTGTAGCTCGCGACCTTCATCGGGCCGGACGCCATCGAGGCGCCGCCCTTCGGGTTGTTGTAGTTGTTGTTCCAGACCTCGTTGAAGTTCGCTCCCGTCAGCGCGTGCGACGGGTAGAGCGACGAGACGAGCAGCGGCCTCCAGCCGGCGTACGGCTTCGAGAAGATGATCCGTGCCGTCTTCGCATTGACCTTCACGATCTTGCGGATCGAGTCCCAGCCGCTGCGGCTCGCGACCTCGTTCTGCGGGTTGACGTACGTCTTCCAGGTAAAGACCAGGTCGTTGACCGTCACCTGCCGCCCGTCACTCCACTTGGCCTTGGGCTTGATCTTGACCAGGAGCGTGAAGGGCTTCTTGCTGGTGACCTTCGCCGGGCCGTTCGCCATGTACGGCTGGATGCTGAAGTCCGGCCGGACGATGTAGAGGCTGGCGAGAGCGACACCGGCTGTCCACGACGTCCAGGTGTTGTTGCAGCCCGCGAGGGCGCCGTTCAGGCACGGCGGCTCCTGCTCGGCGCCGAAGATGACGACGCCGGCGTTGGCCCTCTCTGGCGCGCTGCTAGCCGCACCGGCGATGGCGAGGCTCGTCACGGCGACCATCACGCCGAGAAGGAGCCTGAAATGACCTCGATGCATATTTCTTTCCTCCGTTCGCTGGGAGTCCGGAGCTGATCCCCGAACATCCAATCCTTCGCACCGCGCCCAGGTCAGGCGGGGCATCTTGCCACGGGACGAGGCCGCGCCTCTCCCCGCTCGACATCAGACGCCGCCCGGCACGTTTTGTTAGGCGCCGGTGGCCGGCCGGCAGAGGCCCGCTAGCCCTGGTATGCCTGGAGCAGCTTGTTTTCCTCGAGCAGTTCGAGCGCGGCGCTGAAGTGGCGTGCCGCCTCGAACGACGGGTCTGAGATCTTGGCGAACTCCTGCTCGCCTTTCGCGACGTCCGAGGAGTCGCGGGAAGAGAGCAGCGGGGTTGCCTTCAGTGCGGCGCTCGCGATCCGTTCGTAGTACGGGCACGACTTGCCGAAACGGTCGTAGATGCGGTCGAGCGGGGCCTCGCTGACGGGAGGCGGGCCGACCCGGGCGAGCTTGCCAGTGCACTTGGCGAGGTCGGTCATCCTCTCGGTGAGGACGCGGATCGTCGTCTCGTTGCCGGTGCGGATGTTGATGATCGCCTGGTTCGACCGCAGGCCGTTCACCACGTTGAGGTTCTTCTGCATGTCGAGCAGGAAACGGTTGACGAGCCGGTCGATCCACTCGGCCTGCGTCTTTGCCGGCGAGACGGCAGCGACAGTCGTCGCGGCCTCCTTGTCGGAGCCGCCGCAGCCCGCGGCGACGAGCACGATCGCAGTCAGGAGCACAATCGCGCCGTTTCGACATGACGCGCTTCCTCTCAACGTTCTTCTACCCACATCGACGCCGGCTGACTCTAGAGGTTTCGGCGCCAGATCAAGAAGCCCAGTGGGAGAAACGCCAGCGCGACCGAGTATGGAGCGAGGGGGACCTCGTGGCGGTGGTCGTCGTCCACCTGGGTCTCACCGCTGCCGATGAGCTCTCGGACGGTGGCGGCGACGCGGGCGGCGGACGATGACGCCTCTTCGAACGCCTCGCCACCCGTCGCAGCAGCGAGCGCTCGCGCCACTGCAGGTGCCTCCGGGTGGGGGCTGTAGCCGCTTTCGGTGCCGCCGTCGAGCGTGAACACGCGCTCTTCCAGGTTGCCGTACCGGATGAAGATGGTCCGGATTCCCGGCGGGCGCAGAAAGACCCGGCCGATGCTCTCGGCAGCGAACGGCTGGCTCTCGGCGTCGGTGAAGACGATCACGACGCGATGCTTGATTTCACGCGTGTAGAAGTTGCGGTTCGCAAGGGCGGTCAGCGCACCGAGCGTCGTTGCGGTCACGTTGAACGACGCGGGCGGCGGCTTTTCGATCCCGACAACGCGGTCGAGCACGGCATCGAAGACGCCCGCGTCGTCGGTCGGGAACACGTGCGGCAGCAAGCGGTCGGTCAGGGACGCGACTCCGGAGGGCACATCCCGGAGTTCCGTCCGGATCTCGTGCGCGTCGTTACGTGCTCGATCGAATCGCGTCGGCGAATCGAGCGCGCTCGACGCGAGCATCGAGCGGGACGAGTCGAGCACGAACCACACCTCGGCATCGCGACGCGACTCCGTGCCGCCGTTGACCGCAACGACGGGCTGCGCCGCCGCAAGTCCCAGCAGAAACGCTACCGCGACGATGCTGCCGACGAGCAGCCGCCGGCCGGACGAGACAGGCTGCCGGAGCCCGAGCGCGACTCGGACGCGGTCGGCACGGTACTCCCCGTCGAGCAGCAAGACGACTGGAATCAGCGCGCCGACGGCGAGGATGACTGCTTCCGGCGTCAGGAAGTCGATCGCCATCAGTACCCGGAGCCGGGATTGCGCAGCCCACCGAGCGACGCATCGTCGCGCGGCAAGCGGCCGCCGGGCGTCTCGAAGCTGGGTGGCTCGTCGCCCAGTCGCCGCAGGAGCACCTCGAGGTTGAACATCGCATCTTCGTTCGTGCGGTCGAGGCGGACAGCCTGAGTGAAGTACGCGACCGATGCCTCGAGCGATTCGACGCGCTCTCGCGTCTGTTGCTGCCAGCGTGCTGCGGCAGTCGAGAGCGCGCCGAGCAGGTTGAGAATCTCGGAGCGCCGCTGCGCGTTCCTCTCGCGCTGCGTGAGCTCGCGCAGGCGCACCTGGGCCTCCACCCTCGCCGCCTCGAGCTCCGGGCGCAGAGACCCGGCCTCGCGCGGGTGAGAAGCGAGAAATGCCTGCACAGCGCGGCGGTAGCGCAAATCGTCGGAGATCGAGAGGAGCCTGCGGGCCGGGTCGCCCGGAAGCAGGGCATCGGCCTGCCAGAGGTTCGATGTGGCAGGGGCCGTGCTGAAGCGCACGTCGTCCTCCGCGATCCGCGCCTGCCAGCGCTCGACGTCGAACGCGGCCAGCAGGAGCATCAGCGCAGCGACCGTGGCGAGGCTCGCGAGCACGAGCGGGACGATCGGCCGCCTCACGCTGCCCTCCGCGGCACCTCGACGCGCGCGCCCCACCACTCGTTCGCCGCGAGCAGGAACAGCACGAGCCCGCCGAGCAACGAGAGCATGGAGGGGTTCGCCCCGAAGAGCGTCGACTCGGCCTTGCGCCGGTTCTGCGCCGCGAGCTGCGGCGGCGTGATCAGGTTCTCCTTGCCGACAATCTGCCGGAAGAACGTGAGATCTTGTTCGAAGGCGAACAGCGGCACGACGCGAAGCTCGATCCCCTTCGACTGGACGTTCGCGACGACCTGCGAGAGCACCGACTCGTCGCTCGGCGCGGTGTCGAGATCGGAGAGGAGCACGATCGAACCGTTCTCGATCTTCTCCCGCTCGAGAACGTCGTCTGCAAGCTCGAGGCCGGCGGAGATCTTCGTCCCGGCGCTGAAACCTGCAGACCATGGGCTGAGCGGGTACACAGCGAGGTCGGGATCCTGGACGCTCCGCGCCTTGAAGTAGCGGAGCATCCCCTTCAGCTCCTCCGGCGCCGAACCGGGCGGAAGCATCTCGTAAGCGACGTCGGAGAACACGACGAGGCCGACCCCTTGGCCGCCTTCGCTGATCATCTTGATCGCGTTGTGGATCCGGCGGAAGACCGGGTCCGTGACGCTGAGCGAAACGTCGAGGATGACCACGGCGCTCGTGCCCTCCGGGAGAAGTGATGCCTTCGCGGGTTCGAGCATGCGCGCCGAGACGAACGCCAGCGCGAGCACGAGAATCAGAAGGCAGGCGAGCGCGAGGCGCACGAGCGTCGTCCGGATCCACATGGGGCGCAGCGACTCGACGTCCGCGACCGGGATCGCCGTCACCCGGCGGGCAAAGCTAGGAGCGGCCATCGGTCCCGTTCGCGATCACGGCCCTGACCTGTTCCGACAGCGTGGCCGTACGGTCGGGGCCGGGCACATCGGCGGTCCACGCGAGCTCTCGCGCGGTGCCGGCGAGCTCGTGCTGCCCGCCCGTGTGCAGCTCTCGTGCGAGCCGGTCGAGCGCCAGCCGCTGCTCGCGCTCGATGCCCTGCTTCTGGGCACGCTCGAGCACCGCGATCGCACGCTCGAGCGGCGTCAGCTTCATGCGGCGCAGCCGGCGGAAGCCGAACGGGGCGCTCGGAAACGCCCGCTGCACGAAAAAGAGCGAGACGAGCAGCAGCAGGAGGGCCAGCCCGGCAAGAGCGACTGTGAGCAGCGTCGGATCGACGCTGTACGTCGGGGGGCGAACGCGGACGTTCGCCCGCCACGGCAAGTCGACGCTTCCCTGAAACCGGATGCCCTGGTCGGCCTCCGGCTCGCGGTACCGCGAAGCGATCGTCACACGAGGCCATTCGACGGTTTCCACCTGCCGGCCCTCGTGTCGCACGGAAGCGGACGGGAGGTCGAAGTCCTCCCTCGCTCCCTCCGGAACACAGATCGTCATCACGCAGTCGAGCCGGTACTCGTAGCGCAGACGCGTGAAGCGGTTGTAGTCGCGGCGCGACGTGACAGGCGCGCCGCGCGTCGCAAACGGGTCGAACCGTGTGTCCACCGCGATCTTCTCGGGGTCGAGCACCTCCCTGTCCACGAGCAGATCGAGCCGCACGGCCAGCAGCTGGCCGAACAGCTGCGTTCGCGAGGCGAGCGAGGCGCGTGCAGCGATCCCGTCGTCGCCGACCGGGAGCCCGATCGTCGGAGCATGCTCGTCGCGGAGGAGCAGCCCCAGCGCAACAGCTCCGCCAACCACGACCGCAGCGAGCGCGAGGACGAACGGGAGCCGCCTCGTGATCACGACCTGCCGCGCCAGAAGCGGCGCAGCTCAGCCCACTCGAGGAAGGAAAGGAAGATCTCCGACCGATCGTCCGACGAGAGTACGACGGGCTCGAGATCGTAGGCCCTGAACGCCTCGAGTACCTGCGCGAAGCGTTCCCGGTTCTGCTCGCTGCGTTCCGCCGCCTCAGCCGCTGAAATCCGGACCGGCATCACACGGCGGGCGCGTGGATCCCAGAAAGGCACGACCACCCCTCCGATTGGCGGGAAGCCCTGCTCCCAGACCGGATCCTGAATGAGGACGGGCACGACGTCCCAGCGCTGCTGCAGAAGCCGCGTCCACGCCTCATCGGGCGGTGGGTCGAGAAAGTCGGAGAGCACGAAGACGAAGCTGCCGGTGGGAAGCGCACGGCGGTGCTCGACGAGGTGCGTGAGCGAGCGGGCAATGGTGTCCTTCGGCGCGCCGAACGCGGTCCGGTCGGTGACTTCCCAGGGTTCGTGCTGCGTCCGCGGCGGCCGCCAGAACGCCTCGCCCTCGGCGAAGTCGAGGTATCCGGCGATCCCGCGCGAAGCGATCGCGGACTCGAACAGCACGACGGTCGCGTGCAGCATCGCGCGGGGCTTCGAGAGCCACGGCAGCCACGAGGGGAAGACGTCCATCTCGGGGCGACGGTCTGCGACCACCACCACGCGCGGTGCCTCTTCCGCGAACTTCTCCCGCACGACGAACTCCTCGGTGCCGCGTGCCGAGGACAGGCGCGCCGACGCATTCCAGTCGATCGTCCCGACGTCGTCGCCCCGCTGGTACGGCCGCGAGCCGACGACGTCCGAGCCGGGTCCGCGCCGCGTGCTCGTCAGTCCGCCGAACGAGAGGCCGACGAGCCGGCGCCGGGGAAGGAGCGGAACGGTCCGGTCGGCGGCTGGCAAGGTTACCGGGGCAGGACGGTGAGTTCGAAGTCTTGGGGCTGCGGCCGCGGTGCCAGCGCGAGGCAGCGCTCGCGGAACATGTCGACCGCGGCTTCCCAGCCGACCTTGCGCGCCTCAGCGAGAAACGCAGGGCGGAAGACGACCCGGTGCACGAGCACGGAGTCGAACAGTCGTTCGACGTCCTCGGGAACGACATACGACCGGCCGTGCAGGAGCGCCCACGCACGCACCGCACGCTCGAGCGCGAGCGAGCCGCGCACCGACGCACCGATCGAGACGTCCTCGACCTCGCGCGTCGCGCGGACGAGATCGACGATCCAGCGCTGGATGACCGGCGCGACGTAGACCTCTTGGACGCCGACCCGCAGCTCGTCGATCTCCTCGAGCGTGATGACCGGGCGCAGGTGTCCCAGTGGGTGGCTGTGCCGCTGTTCGTTCAGGATCTTCAGCTCGTCGTCAGCGTGGGGGTACCCCAGGGCTGTGCGGAGGAAGAAGCGGTCGAGCTGCGCCTCGGGGAGTGGGAACGTGCCTTCGTACTCGATCGGATTCTCCGTCGCCAGCAGCAGGAACGGCTGCGGCAGCAGGCGCGTGACGCCGTCGACCGTGACCTGATTCTCTGCCATTGACTCGAGCAGCGACGACTGCGTCTTCGGCATCGCGCGATTGATCTCGTCGACGAGCACGACGTTCGCGAAGATCGGGCCAGGACGAAACTCGAACTCGCGCTCCTTCTGGTTGTAGACGGAGAGGCCGGTGACGTCTGTCGGCTGCAGGTCCGGCGTGCACTGGATGCGCGTCGCGGTTGCGCCCTTGATCGACTGCGCCATCGCGCGCGCGAGGACGGTCTTCGCGGTCCCCGGCACGTCCTCGAGCAGCACGTGCCCACCGCACGCCAGCGCGGCGACGACGAGCCTGATCTCCTCGCTCTTGCCGTGCACGACCGTCTCGATGTTCGCGACGAGCCGCTCTGCGATCTCGGTCGCACGGCCCAGGATGGACGCTTCGAGTGGTGCGGCCCCGGTCTCCATCTCGGATCGATTGTAGGTCGACAGAGTGCCCTCTAAGACGCGGGGGCGCCGGACCTGTTAGCCCTCGAGCGCGTCGGCGCCGGCCACGACTTCCAGGATCTCCTGGGTGATCTCGGCCTGGCGGGCCCGGTTCATCGCGAGCGTGAGGCTGTCGATCAGCTCGGCGGCGTTCTTCGACGCGTTCCGCATCGCCGTCATCCGCGCGCCCTGCTCCGACGCCGCCGACTCGAGCAGACCGCGGTAGACCTCCGTCTCGAGATAGACCGGCAGGAGCCGCGCGAGGATCTCTTCGGGCTCGGGCTCGTAGATGAAGTCGCCGCGCATCGCGTCGTCGCGGCGCTCTTCGTCGTCGGTCTCGAGCAGGTGCTCGGGAATCGGCAGCACCTCTTGCTCGGTCACCTTTTGAACGAGCGGCGAGTCGAAGTGGTTGTAGATCAGGATCACACGGTCGACTTCGCCTGCGACGTAGAGCTCGGTCAGCGCGTGCGCGATCGCCTGCGCGTCGGTGTACGCCGGTCGATCGCTGAAACCCGCCCAGTCGCCCGCCACGTCGTAGCCGCGGAACCGGAACGTCGAGCGGCCCTTCTTGCCCGAGACGAGCCAGCGGATCTTCTGCCCCTCCGCCTCGAGCTCCCGCCCACGGGCGAACGCCCG
>JACCTU010000062.1 GCA_013812235.1 Actinomycetota bacterium
CCTCCCGGCGCGTAGATGCGCGCTCCGGCGTCGAGCGTGAGCACCGACTCGAGCATCTCGAGGCAGCGGACGTGCGAAGCCGGCATCGGCACGCCGTCGCGTGCGAGCTGCAGCGCGGGCTCGACCAGGCGCTCCCACGGCAGCCGACCGTGGGCGCGCCATAGCTCGGCGAGCCCGGCCGCGACACCCGGCACGCCGCACGACGCGGCGCCGATCGCGTAGTGGACGAGCTCCTCGCCGAACGGCACCTGGAGCTCGACCATCGGCGCGCCGACGCCCGAGGGAACGGCGACGAAGCAGTCGAGGTTCCTAGCCTGTTTCGAGCCCGCGTCCCAGTAGATCGCGTGGCCGCCGCCGAGGAGGCCCGTCATCACCGTCTCGGCGACGCACGAGGCCAGGCACGCTCCCACGGCGGCGTCCGCGGCGCTGCCGCCGTCCTCCAGGATCTCGATCCCCGCCTCGCAGGTCGCGGGATGTCCCGCGGCAACGCCGGCTTTCATCCTCCGCTACCCTATTCCGCGACCGCAGCCTCGGTCGTTCGCGCAGCTTCCGCGCGGCGTTCTGGGACTGCGGAGACGACAACAGGGAGGTCGCATGGCTCTGGCCAAGGAAGCGAAGCAGGAACTGATCGACAAGTTCGGCACGGGGTCGAGCGATACCGGCTCGACGCGCGTGCAGGTGGCGATGCTCACCGAGCGGATCAACCAGCTCACGGAGCATCTCCGCACGCACTCGCACGACCACCACTCGCGGCGCGGGCTGCTGAAGCTCGTCGGCCGTCGGCGTCGGTTTCTCAACTACATGCAGCGCACCGACCTGGAGGGTTACCGCGCGTTGATCAAGGAGCTGGGACTCCGCAGGTAGGCGGAGAGACGAACGAACGACAACAGTCCGGAGGGTGGAAGTTTGAGCGAGCGCCGCGCCTCGACGCGACGCTGGGTCAAACCTCCACCTTCCCCGAAGATGGAGGTACCACAGTGAGTACGTTGGCTCAGCGCATCGCGACCGTGTCAGTCACGGTCGGCGACGCCGAGATCACATTCGAGAGCGGCAAGCTCGCCAAGCAGGCCGACGGCTCCGTCGTCGTCCGCTCGGGCGAGACGATGGTGCTCGCGACGGCCGTGGGCCGGATGGAGCCGCGCGAAGGCGCGGACTTCTTCCCGTTGACGGTCGACGTCGAGGAGCGCATGTACGCCGCCGGGAAGATCCCCGGCGGCTTCTTCAAGCGCGAAGGCCGCCCGAGCGAGCGCGCGATCTTGACCGCTCGCATGATCGACCGCCCGATCCGGCCGCTCTGGCCGAAGGGCTTCAAGAACGAGGTCCAGGTGATCGGGACCGTCCTCTCGGCGGACATGGTCACCCCGCACGACATCCTCTGCATCAACGGCGCCTCGGCCGCGTTGATGGTCTCGTCGATGCCGTTTCTCGGACCCGTCGGCGCAGTGCGCGTCGGTCGGATCGACGGGCAGCTCGTCCTCAACCCGACGCTGCCGGCTCTTCAGGAATCGACGCTCGACCTGATCGTCGTCGGCACGAAGGACGGCCTGACGATGATCGAGGCGGGCGCGCAGGAGATCCCGGAGGCCGAGCTGCTCGAGGCCTTCGAGCTCGCGCACCGCGAGATCGTCAAGCTCTGCGAGGCGCAGGAGAACCTGCGCAGCCAGATCGGCAAGCCGAAGTACCTCGATCCCGAGGTCACGCAGGAGCTGGAGCAGCAGGTCGCCGAACGGATCCGCGGACGGATTCAGGAGGCGGGGCTCCGCGAAGGCGGTGCGATCGTCGAGGAGCTCGTGGACGAGCTTTCGCCGCCGCTCTCGATGGACTCAGGTGAGGACGACATCCTCCGGCGCACGCAGGTGAAGTCGAGCCTCGCGCTGATCCTCGAAAAGGTTCGCCTCGAAGCGGTGCTCGAGCAGGTCCGCAGTCAGTTCGAGAGCGACCTTCGTGCACTGACGGACGCCGAGCAGGACTCCAAGGAGCTGAAGGCCGCAAAGCGGCACCTGCTCTTCGATCGGATCGAGGAGACCGTGGAGCTGCCGTTCCCGGTCGGCCCCGCGACGGTCGACGGCGAAGGCCCGCAAGTCAAGGACGGCCTCACGCGCCAGTTCGTCAAGCGCGCGGCGGAGGCCCTCTACAAGGAGATCGTCCGTCGCAAGATCGCGGTCGAGAAGAACCGGCCGGACGGTCGCGACCCTGAGGAGATCCGCCCGATCGAGTGCGAGGTGGGCGTCAGCCCGCGCACGCACGGCTCGGCGCTCTTCACGCGGGGCCAGACGCAGATCATGTCGCTGCTGACGCTCGGCACCGCGAAGGAGGGTCAGCGAATCGACGACCTCTCCCTCGAGGAGGAGCGCCGGTACATGCACCATTACAACTTCCCGCCGTACTCGGTCGGGGAGACGGGGTTCATGCGCGGGCCGAAGCGCCGCGACATCGGCCACGGCGCGCTTGCGCAGCGGGCGCTCGAGCCGGTGATCCCGACGCCGGACGAGTTCCCCTACACGATCCGCATCGTCTCGGAGACGCTTGAGTCGAACGGCTCGTCGTCGATGGGCTCGGTCTGCGGGTCGACGCTTTCGCTCTACGACGCCGGCGTACCCCTCAAGGCGCCGGTCTCGGGCATCGCGATGGGTCTCGTCAAGGAGGGCGACGACTACGTGATCCTGACGGACATCCAGGGCGCGGAGGACCACCTGGGCGACATGGACTTCAAGGTCGCCGGGTCCCCCAACGGCATCACCGCCCTCCAGATGGACATCAAGATCACCGGCGTCACCCAGCAGATCATGAGTGACGCGCTCGCGCAGGCGAAGCGGGCTCGCGACGTGATCCTCGACAAGATGCTCGAGGCGATTCCCGAGCCGCGCACCGAGCTCCGGGGCCACGCGCCGCGTATCTCGTCGATCAAGATCAACCCCGAGTACATCGGGATGGTGATCGGCAAGGGCGGCGAGACGATCCGTTCGCTCGAGTCGGACTACGACGTCCAGATCGACATCGAGGAGGACGGCACGATCCTGATCTACGCGACCGACGGCGACAGGGCCGAGGCTGCGATCGCCGCGATCAGCGCGCTCACGAAGGACCCCGAGCCGGGCGACCAGTACACGGGGAAGGTCGTCAAGACGACCGACTTCGGTGCGTTCGTCGAGCTGAAGAAGGGGACGGACGGCCTGCTTCACGTCTCGAACGTCGGCCCCGGTCGGGTGGGCCACATCGAGGACGTGATCTCACGCGGCGACGTGCTCGACGTGATCGTCCAGGAGGTCGACAAGGACCGCGGGCGGATCGGGTTGAAGCTCGTCGCGAAGCACGAGAACGGCACGCTCGTGCAGCCCGAGGAGCTGATCGAGCGGGCGAAGGACGCACCTCCGCGCGAGCCACGGGAGGAGCGGCCCCGCGGCGACCGCGACCGCGGACGCGGCGGTCGCAGCGGCGGCCGAGACCGCGGCCCGCGCCGCGATTGAGGCAAAAACAGAACGAGAGAGGGCGCCGCTAGGCGCCCTCTCTTTCTAAGCGGACACGATGACGACGGGCGTTCCGAGCTTGACGTGCTCGAACAGCCACTCGGCGTCGGGGATCCGCATGCGGATGCAGCCGTGCGACGCGGAGTACCCGATCGAGGCGGCGTCGGGCGTGCCGTGGATGCCGACGAGCCCCCCGGTCAGTCCCATCCAGCGCGTGCCGAGCGGGTTGCCCGGGCCCGGCGGCACCGGTTTCAGCCCCTTCGCCCAGTCCGAGCTTGGCGGGTACCACCACGGGTTGTACTGCTTGTCGGCGATCACGAACGTGCCGAGCGGCGTCGGGTAGCGCGACTGCCCGGTTGCGACACCGAGCCGGCGGACGAGCCTGCGCCCGTCGTAGAGGTAGAGGCCCTTCGACTCGCGGCGGATCACGATCACGGCCCCGATCCGACGCTTCGCCGGGACGACGACCCGGAGGACGGGGCGGACGGGCTCGCGCTGCGCGGTCCTGACGGCGGCCCCGATCGCGGCGGCGGTGGCGCGAAGGTCGAGCCGCCGGCCCGTCAAGGCCGGTGCAACCCTGGGCCGAAGCCTGGCGTCGAGGCCCGCGAGGTGAGCGTCCGCAGGACTTCGTGCGAGCGTGGCGGCGAGGCGCGTGAGGTAGCGAAGGAGGTCGGGCCGCGACGGCGTCGCTTCGACCTCGACCGCGTCGCCGGTTCGACCCGCGAGCGCCGCCGCGATCGCGTCGTCCACGGAAGCGGAGACGCCGAGCTCGTCGGGAGTCGCGGTCCAGGTCCTCGCGCCGAGCTCGAACTCGACCGGCGCCGCCAGCCGTGCCCGGACGAGCGCGCGCGCCTCTTCCGAGGTGAAGCCGCCGACCGGCAGTTCCCCGACGCTCACACCGGCGGGCACGCGCGAGAACCGGCCGGCCGAGGGAGCGGCGACGCCGAAGGGCGTCGCGGCGGCAAGGAGGGCGAGCAGGAAAATACCGAGCCGACGAAAGATCCTCATGTGCGGGGGATTTTGTCCCCCGGGACCGGCAATTTCTACCCCAGCGACTACGATCGGCCTGTGCAGAAGTACGTCGTCTCCGAGCTCGATTCAGGCGAGCGCGTGATCTCCGAGCGGGTGCCGTCGGTCCGCTCGGTGTCGCTCGGGTTCTGGATCGGCGCGGGCTCCCGCGACGAGACGGACGCCAAGGCCGGCCTTTCGCACTTCATCGAGCACTTGCTGTTCAAGGGCTCGGAGCGCTTCGACGCCCAGGAGATCGCCGAGGTCTTCGACGGGCTCGGAGGCGAGCTGAACGCCGCGACCTCCCGCGAGCACACGGTCGTCTACTCGCGGGTGCCGGACAAGCACCTCGCGACTGCGGTCGAGGTGATGAGCGACATGGTCTTCGCGCCGCGCTTCGACGACGTCGACTCCGAGCGCGAGGTCGTCCTCGAGGAGATCGCGATGTACGAGGACACGCCGCAGGAGCTCGTGCACGACCTCTTCTCCGAGGCGGTGTTCGGCTCACACGCACTCGGCCGACCGGTGATCGGGACGCGCGACGTGATCTCGACAGTCCCGAAGCGGACGATCGCGACGTACCACCGCACGATGTACACGCCGGGGAACATCGTGATCGCCGCCGCAGGCAACCTCCAGCACGAGCGTCTCGTGCGCCTGCTCGAGGCGGCACAGCGGAAGGCGCCGCAGTCCAAAGGGCCGCGCGTCCGCCCGCCGCTGGTGAAGACCCCGCCCGCCGGCGTGCGCTTCCAACGCAAGAACACGGAGCAGTACCACGTGTGCATCGGCGCCCCCGGCATCTCGCGCTCCGATCGCCGCCGCTTCGCCGTCTCGCTGCTCGACGGGATCCTCGGCGGCTCCGCGTCCTCGCGCCTCTTCCAGGAGATCCGCGAGAAGCGCGGCATGGCCTACGCGGTGTACAGCTTCGGCGCGCAGTACTCGGACACCGGCCTCTTCGGCATCTACGTCGGCACCCGCGAGGAGAACCTCGGGCCGGCGCTCGAGATCGCCGCCGAGCAGATTGCCGACATCGCCGCCGGCAACCTCCGCCCGAACGAGCTCGAGCGGGCGAAGGAGAACCTGAAGGGGCGGTTGACGCTCTCGATGGAGTCGACCTCGAACCGGATGAGTCGGCTCGGCAAGTCGCTGATCACCGACACGGAGCTCCTCTCCTTCGAGCGGATCATGGCCGAGATCGACGCGGTCGAGCCCGAAGGCGTCGCGGAGCTCGCCGCGCTGCTGCTCGCACCGGAGCGGCTCTCTGCGTCCGGGATCGGCCCGAGCGAGGCGCGCTTCAAGCGTGCGCTCGGCCGGCTGCATCCGGGCCTGCGCGCGCTAGCAGCGGCGTGATGGTCCGAGGAAATGCTGCGCATTTCCTCGGAGGACGACCATGAGGGTCGCTCTCTTGGGAGCAGGTGGCAAAGTCGGCACGGTGCTCGGACCGGCGCTTGAACGGGCCGGGCACATGCTCGTCGACTTGGACGAGGCTGAGGTGATGGTCGACTTCACGGCCCCCGACGTGGTGACGGCGAACGTCGAGCGCGCGCTCGAGGCCGGGGTGCCCTGCGTCGTGGGCACGACGGGCGCTGACCTGACCGAGCTCGGCGAAGCTGCGCGCGAGCGTGGGCTCGCGCTCTTCCATGCGCCGAACTTCGCCCTCGGCGCGGTCCTGATGATGCGCTTCGCGGCGGAGGCGGCCAAGCTGATGCCCAACGCGGAGATCGTCGAGCTCCACGCAGACACGAAGCGCGACGCACCCTCCGGCACCGCGAAGGCGACGGCCGAGCTGATGGGCGGCGACGTGCCGATCCACTCGGTGCGGCTGCCCGGGCTCGTCGCGCACCAGGAGGTCGTCTTCGGCGGTCAGGGGCAGACGCTGACGATCCGGCACGACACGAGCTCGCGCGAGGCGTTCGTCCCCGGCGTCCTGATTGCGCTCGAGCGGCTGCCGTCGCTTCCCCCGGGCCTCACGGTCGGGCTCGACGCCCTGCTGCAGGAGTAGAATCGCGCTGTGCTGGGCGAGGTCCTGACCGCGGTCGTCACGCCGTTCGACTCGCGCGGCGCGGTCGACCTCGACAAGTTCCGTGAGGTCTGCCGCTTCCTGATCGACAACGGCTCCGACGGCGTCGTCGTCGCGGGTACGACGGGCGAGTCGCCCACCCTGACCGACGAGGAACGCCTGGCCCTCTTCGCGACCGCGGTCGACGAGCTCGCCGGCGAAGCGATCGTCGTCGCAGGCACCGGCACCTACTCGACCGCGCACTCGGTACACCTCACCGAGCAGGCGCACCAGCTCGGCGTCGACGCGTTCCTCGTGGTCACGCCGTACTACAACAAGCCGCCGCAGCGCGGGATCGTCGAGCACTTCAAGGCGGTCGCGCAGGCGAGCGACAAGCCGATCGTCGTCTACAACATCCCGGCCCGCGTCGTGATCAACATCGAGCCGGAGACGATCGCCGAGCTCGCCGAGATCCCGAACGTGCGCGCGGTCAAGCAGGCGAACGACGACCTTTCCCAGGCAAAGCGGATCGTCGAGCTCGGCCTCGACCTCTACGCCGGCGACGACAACATCATCCAGCCGTTCCTCGAGCTCGGCGGCGTCGGCGGAGTGTGCGTGCACACACACGTCGTCGGCCCCCGCGTCAAGGAGCAGGTGCGGCTCGGCCGCTCGGGCGACCTCGACGGAGCGCGGGCGATCGATCGCGAGCTCGAGGCGGCGTACGACCTGCTGAAGGTGGTCGGGAACCCGATCGCGATCAAGTGCGCGCTCAACCTGCTCGGGCACGACGTGGGAGGCCATCGTCTGCCGCTCGTCGACCCCACGGACTACGAGCGCGAGGCCGTGCGCGGCTGCCTCGAGCGTCTGAAGCTCCTCGAGCCCGCGCCCGTCTAGCCCACCGGGCCTACACTCACCGGGTGGACGCGGTACGAATCATCCCGCTCGGCGGCCTCGGCGAGGTCGGCAAGAACATGACCGTCTACGAGTACCGCGGGGAAGTCGTGGTCGTCGACGCCGGCCTCGCGTTCCCGCGCGACGAGCATCTCGGCGTCGACCTCGTTCTGCCCGACTTCGACTACCTCCGGAGCGTCGACGTCCGCGCGATCGTGCTCACGCACGGCCACGAGGACCACGTCGGCTCGCTGCCGTACGTGCTGCGCGAGATCAAGGTCGCGCAGGTACTGGCGACCGGGCTGACGCTCGGGCTGATCAAGTCAAAGCTCGACGAGCACGGCCTCGGCAACTCGACAGAGCTCCGCGAGGTCGATCCCGCGGACCCGCCGATCGAGGTGGGCCCGTTCAAGCTGGAGTTCGTGCGCATGGCGCACTCGATCCCGGACAACGTCGCAGTCGTCCTGGACACACCTGCCGGCCTGATCGTCCACACGAGCGACTACAAGCTCGACCACACGCCGGTCGACGGCATGCGCACCGACGTCGGCAAGCTCGCCGAGCTCGGGAACCGCGGCGTCGACCTCTGCCTCGGCGACTCGACGAACGCGGAGCGCCCGGGGTTCACGCAGTCGGAGCGGGTCGTCGGCGAGGCCTTCCGCCAGATCATCCCGCTGCGCAAAGGAAAGATCTTCGTCACGTCGTTCGCGTCGAACGTGCACCGTGTGCAGCAGGCGATCGACGTCGCGATCCAGACGAACCGCAAGGTCGCGATCGTCGGGCGCTCGATGCGCAAGAACGTGAACATCGCGCGCAACCTCGGCTACATGGACGTGCCGGAGGGCGTGATCGTCCGGCCGCAGGAGCTCGAGGGCCTGCGCCCAGACCAACAGATGATCGTCACGACGGGCAGCCAGGGCGAGCCGATGTCGGCGCTCACGCGCATCGCCTACGACGACCATCCGGCGGTCAAGGTCGAGCCGGGCGACACGGTGATCATCTCGGCGAAGCCCGTTCCCGGGAACGAGCTCCGGGTGCACGACTCGATCAACCGACTCGCGAAGATCGGCGCCGAGGTCCTGCACCAGGAGATCGCGCCCGTGCACGTCTCCGGCCATGCGTGCGAGGAGGAGATCCGCACCGTGATCGGCCTGCTCCGCCCGAAGGCGCTGATGCCGGTGCACGGCGAGTTCCGGATGCTCGCGGCGCACGCGAAGCTCGGTCGCGAGGCCGGGGTCCCTGCGAGCGCGATCGTGATGGCGGAGAACGGTTCCGTCATCGAGCTATCGCGAAAAGGGGTGCGCGAGGCCGAGCGGATCGAGTCGGGCGTCACGTTCGTCGACGGGCTGAGCGTGGGGGACCTGAGTGACGTCGCGCTCCGCGACCGGCGACGCCTCTCGGAAGACGGCGTGCTGATCATCGTCGCGACCGTCAACGGCGACGCTTCGACCGCACGTCCCGAGTTGATCGCCCGCGGCTTCCCGGAGACCGGGCCGGTGCTCGAGGAGATGCGCGACGAGGCCGCGCGGGTTCTGCAGGAGCTGCTCCGAAGCGACACGTCGGAGATCAAGTTGATCCAGGAGCACCTGCACGACGCGGTCGGCCAGCTGATCTACGACCGGACGCGGCGGCGCCCGCTGATCCTGCCCGTGGTGGTCGAAGTATGAGCGTCCTTGCTCGCCGGCCGGCCTGGGCCGACGTGATCGCGGAACACGCCTGCGACGCCGCGCTCGCGCAGCGGGTGATCGGCCAGCTCACCGCGTCGGAAGTCTCCGGGCTTGCGTTCTGCCGGCTGCTCGAGCGCTGGGCGCGCGGCGAGGCTGAGCCCTGCACGCCCGGGCGGCGCGAGGCAGCGCTTCAGCGCGCCGCGGAGCGGGTCGAGACCGCGCTTGCGGGTCTCGAGGAGCCGCTCGCCCGCTACCTCGTCGAGCTCGAAGCGGATCAGGCGGAGGGGAGGTCGTGGTACTCCCAGCCGACGCACGCGGAACTCCTCGACTGGCAGCCGGTCCTGCAGCGGGCCGGGGTGCACGCCTCGCCTGCGCGCGTCGCGCAGGTCTACCTCGAGCTGGCCGTGCTCGTGCGGGCCCTCGAGGGCCTCTCGAGCGCAGCCCAGTGGAGGAGCGAGATCGACCCGTCGAGCCTCTGGGCGGGGCTCTTCGACCTGCGGGAGAACCTGCTCGGCCGGGCACTCGAGGACCTGCGCGCCCTAGCGGCCTAGCACCTGATCGCGCGGCGCGCAGGGGAGTAGGGCGGGGCGTCGAATCCGCGCCCATGGCGCGTAAGAAGCGTAAGAGTCCGCTGCGCCCACGCGTTCCCGCGCGGGTCAAGAAGCGCCGGGGGAAGAAGAGCCAGCGCGGGCACCACCATCCCGAGCTCTGGGGCCTCGTCCTCACGGCCGTGGCGATCTTCCTCGCGACACTCTTCTGGTTCCGGTGGCAGGGAGGCGTCGTCGGCGGCCCCGTCGAGGACGGGCTGCGCGGCGCGATCGGGGCGGCTGCGTACGTCGCGCCCGCCGTGCTCTTCGTGGTCGGCTTCCTCATGGTCTCGCGGAGCGAGCTCGTCGACGTCCGCCCGTTTCGCACCGGCCTGATCGTCCTCTCTCTCGGGCTGCTGCTCGCTCTCGGCGCCGACCACGGCGGGCTCGTCGGGCGCGTGCTCGAAGGGATCGTCGGCACGCTCCTCGGCGCGACCGGCGCGACGATCGTCGGCGTCACGACATTGGTGGTCGGCGCGTTGCTGCTCTCCGG
>JACCTU010000081.1 GCA_013812235.1 Actinomycetota bacterium
CCGCAACCGCTCGCTCCGCACGCAAGCGCGCGCCCGCGAGATCGTCAACGCTTTGCAACGCCGTCGCGACACCGCTCAGTCGCCGCGCCAGTTCGTCGAGACGATCGGCCGGCGTCAGCCGACACGACGCCTCGAACAGCTCTGCCGCGGCATGCTGCGCCCCTCGCAGCGCTGCCTGACCCCGCCATGCTCAACCTCGGCAGCCGTGGCCTCGTCGGGTCCGGTCACACTCGCAGCGAGATGCCGTGCTCGCTCCTCGGGATCTGCGGCGACCTCAGCGAGGCGCCGGTGCAGCTGGCGCCGCCGCGAATGGGAGGCGGCGCCGTAGACGGCGGAGGCGAGGAGGGGATGCGTGAAACGGAGCCGCTCCCCGTCGGAGAGGAGAATCCCCGCCTCCTCAGCCGCGAGTAGCGCTGAAAAGGCGTCTGACTCCGACGAAAAGGTCGCCGCCAACGTCGCCACCGTAGGTCGGAAAAGCGCTGCGACAACCAGCACGGCCTTCTGCGCCGTGGCAGGCAGCGCACGCACGCGCGCGGCCACGAGCTCCTGAAGGTTCGCGGGCACGGGCAGGGGGTCGCCCAGTCCGAGGTCGCTCTCGTCGGAAGGCAACACGCGCGCGATCTCGAGCGCGAAGAACGGATTGCCACCGCAGGCCGCGCCGATACGCACGAGGAGCGGCCGCGTGAGCGATCTCCCGAGCTCGCTCGCGATCAGGTGGTGTAACGACGCGAGCGAGAGCGGCTGCGGCACGACGCGCTGCAGGCGATCCTCGGACAGGGCGCGGCCGAGGCCGAGGCCCAGCGGTGCTTCCTCGCCCGCTTCCCCCCGCCTTGTCAGCAGAAGGCCGACCCGCGGCGGCAGTCGGCGCCGCGAACTCGAGCGCCCGCGCCGAAGCCGCGTCCAGCCACTGGACGTCGTCGATCGCGACCACGAGCGGCCGCCCGCTCGAGAGCTCTGTCAGCACGCCGACGAGCGCAGTCGCCGTCGTCCGGGGATCGGCCGCCTCGTCGGGTTCCGTGCGCAGCAACGCCGCAGCCAGCGCACGCTCCTGCGGCGCCGGCAACGCCGCGCGCGCCTCGTCGAATGCGTCGCCGACAAGATCGGCGAGCGCGGCATAGGAGAGCTTCGCCTCGCTCTCTGCCGGCCGCGCCTGAAGCACGCGAAGCGAGCGAGACTCCGCGCCTCGGACAGCCTCGCGCCAGACTGTCGTCTTGCCGATCCCGGCCTCTCCCTCGATCACGAGAGCTGCCGCCCCTGCCTGCAGCGAGTCGAGGAAGCGCGCCACCGCGGCGAGCTCCGCCTCGCGACCGACTATCGCGCTCGCCATCTCGTTCGCTCTGTCCTGAGCTCGATCCTAGGCTTCATCGAGCATGTGCGCGCCAGTTTCCCGCGTACGGATCCCCGCAAGCGCGCGGACCTGTGCCCGGAGAGCTGCTCGCATCGTGGTCAGCCGCGATTATTGGTGTTGCAGGGGTTTTGTGGCTCGCGGCAGGCACAGTCCGGGCATCGGCGGGCTATTCTCATCCGCCATGGAAGCGGACAGGCGTCAGGAGCTCGAGCGGTGGGCGGACAGCCTTGTTCGTTCCGAGGTCGCCGAGTTGCGGGCGGCGGGACGTGCGATTCATGCGCTGTCCGGCGAGAACGAAGAGCTCGAGGGGCGGCTGGCAAGGCTCGAGCGGCACGATGGCGGGAACAGAGGCGCCCAAAGCTCCCTCGACCGTGGTCCGACAGCAATGCGGCGCCCGTCGGATATATCTCTGCCGTGGCGGCGCGTCCTCGCTGCGGTCGGCGTAATCGCCATCCTGGCAGCCGTCGTCACGATCGCGGCACGCGCTGCACGGCCGGAGCTGGCAATGGCGGGACCGAGGCACCACGCTGTCATTGGCGCCCGAGCGCTGGACGGCCTCGAAATCACCGCGTTCACAGCCGATGCCGAGTGGCTGCTCGACGGGAAGCCGCTTACGCCGAGACGCGAGGGAGGGCGGACCTTCTGGCGCCCGAGAAGCCTGTCCGACGGCGATCACGTCCTCGTCGTGCGGCGGAGAGGACGGCTGGTTTCGTCGACGCGCACGTTCCGCTTCAGCGTCGACACTGACGCGCCCCTTCTGAAGCTTGCTCGTCCCGCGGCCGGGCTCCGCGGGAAGCCGCTCGAGCTGAGCGGCACCGTCGAGCCAGGCGCGCACCTCCGCCACGGCCGCCGTGTCGTCCAGCTTGATCAGAAAGGCGCATTCCGCTACGCGGTCGCGCCGAGCCTTCGTCGCCTCGTGCTGACAGCCACCGACGCGGCCGGGAACAGCAGCCGCTGGCGTGTTCCGGTGACGGTGGTGCCGCGACGTCCGAACCGGCCGATCCGAGCAGTGCACGTCACGGCGTATGCCTGGGCGGACAACGACTTGCGCGACGGCGTTCTCGAGCTCGTACGTGCCAAGAAGATCAATGCCGTCGAGCTCGACCTGAAGGACGAATCAGGTGAGGTCGGCTGGGAGTCCGGCGTCCCGCTCGCGAAGTCGATGCGTGCACAGCTTCGAATCTACGACCTTTCGCAGGCGGTGGAGCGGCTTCACGGAATGGGCGTGCGAGTAATCGGTCGCCTCGTCTGCTTCCGGGACCCGATCCATGCGCAGGCGGCGTGGCGGGCAGGACTCAGGGACGAGGTGATCCAGGCGCCGGACGGGACGCCGTACGCGAAGTACGGTGGTTTCACGAATTTCGCCAACCCGAAAGTGCAGAAGTACAACATCGATTTGGCAGTCGCGGCCGCGAAACTCGGCGTCGACGAGATTCTGTACGACTACGTTCGCCGTCCGGATGGACCGCCTGAGTCGATGGCGTTCCCGGGGCTAAAGGGGAAGCCCGAGAGCGCGATCGTCAGTTTTCTCGCCGCGAGCCGCGTCGCTCTCGCCGCGAGCGAGGTGCTTGTCGGCGCCTCCGTCTTTGGCGTCGCAGCCACCCGACCGAACGAGGTTGCGCAAGACATCCCGCGCATGGCACGACAAGTCGACTACATCGCTCCGATGTTGTACCCGTCGCACTGGGGGCCCGGCGAGTACGACGTATTGGATCCCAACGCGCAGCCGTATGAGATCGTCCGCCGCTCGACCACGGACTTCGTCGAGCAGGTGCGCGGCACTGGCGCGCGCGTCGTCAACTGGCTTCAAGACTTCTCGTACGGCCGCAGCTACGGTCCTGCTGACGTGCGCGCGCAGATCCGCGCGTCACGCGACGCCGGCGTCGAGGACTTCATCCTCTGGGACGCTGCGGTCAGCTACACCGGAGACGCGCTCGAGGCTACAGCCGCGGTGCCCGCGCTGGATGAGCACGCCGAGTTGCCGCCACGCGCTCCGATGCCGGTACGCCTACCTGATCTAAAGCCCGCGGCTGCGCCGCCGAAAAACATCGCACCAACGATCGGCGCTAAGCGACCCCTCTCGGGACTTCCTCCCAACGAGCTCGGGCAGATTCCCGTCGTCATGCACCACATGATTCGCTCGGACCGCGTCGGCGAGTACGACCAGACCCCGGCCGAGTTCCGTGCCGAGCTCGAGTATCTCTGGCGGAACGGTTACGCACCCGTCAACGTCGGTGACCTCGTCACCGGCCGGCTAGACGTCCCCGCCGGAACCACTCCGGTGGTGTTCACGTTCGACGACGCGACGACGTACCAGATCGACTTCACACCGTCGGGGCAGGTGAAGCCGGGGACGGCCGTCGGGATCATGCTCGACTTTGCCCGCACTCACCCCGGCTTCGTCCCTCGCGGGACGTTCTACGTGAACCGAACTCCTTTCGGAAGCGAGAGGAATGCGAAGATCGCGCTGATGTGGCTGACCCGGAATGGTTTCGAGATCGGCAACCACACGCACGACCACATCCCGTTGCGAGGGCTCCCCGAGGAGGAGGTGCGGAAGCAGCTCGCCAGAGGCGCGGGCGCGATCCACGAGATCCTTCCGAACTACCGGATCCGGTCGATGTCGCTACCGCTCGGATCGCTTCCCAAGAATGACGACCTTGTCGTCCAGGGCAGCTGGCGGGGGAAGCCTTATGGCCCGTATGCGGTGCTGCTCGTCGGCGCGAACCCCGCGCCCTCGCCTTTCTCGAAGGCGTTCGACGCGGCCGCGATTCCCCGGATCCGCACCTCGCACGCCGGCTGGAAAGGCGAGGCCGACTTCGCGTTCGCCTACTGGATGAAAGAGTTCGAGCAAAACGCGCGCAGCCGTTACGTATCCGATGGTGACCCTGCTGCGATCACGATCCGTAAGGGTGCGCAGGCCGACGTGAGGCGGCGCTTCGCCGCTCGCGTGCGGCCCGCGTCCTGAGTCGGCTCTTCGCGCGCGCCAAGGTGCGGGAGGTTACTGAGGCGGTTCCCACGGCGCGAGCCGGCAACTGCGGTCGTGATATTGCGGAAACACCGCGGTCTTGTACGCATGGAGAGCGATCGCGTACGCGTACAGGTTGTGTGCGTGCTCGCGGGTCGCGCCGAGCATGAGCGTTGCGTCCTTGAAGTACACCATCGCCTGGCATTCGACCTTTCCTTCGTCCCGGCGCCAGCGCCAGTGGCGGAGATGGAACGACTCATGGACGAGGACGAGCACGCCTAGCGCCTCCTGCCAGTCCGGCACATCGGACTCACCGACTCCGAGCGCGCCCGCGCAGACGAGCGGCGATAGCACGGCGTAGTCGGCGGCCATGTTCGTGTACGCGTAGCCGAAAGCCGACCCAAAATCCGCATTCCACTCCTCTGGTGAGGGGCAGCGGATCTCGCCGACGCCCAGCGAGTACACGGCGGCGACCTCGTTCAACCGAGCGGGCAACGCGTAGGCGCGGGAGTCGGCGGTGACGGCGATCGTTGCGATGACCTCTCCGGCAGGTGGGGGAGCTGGTGCCGCGCGCGGCCGTTCTGGTCGCGCGCTGGTGATCCTGCTGCTGTGGCAGTGGAACACGTATCGGTGGTACTCACGGTCGAGCTCGAGCCGCGTCTGGCACCGTTGTCCCGCTTTCAGGCACTCGTGCTTGTCGGCGACGACCGCGTGAACGAGCCCATGCCGACACGGTTTTGGCGCGCCTGCCGAGCTCGAGGCAGCCATAGCCGCCGTGA
>JACCTU010000084.1 GCA_013812235.1 Actinomycetota bacterium
CTCGCGCGAGCCTACCCATCCTCTCCTTATTACTTGTGCGAGTTTTCACGTGCAGCCTCAACACGCCCCGTCCAGCGCCTCGCAATCGGCCGATGAGCGCCGCCCTCGATGCAGGCACACGCAGGCACCAGCTGCACGAGGTCGGGATGAAGAGGGGACCCTGCCCTCGCGCGCTGACGAGAGGAACGCAGAGGGGACGTCCCGAGGGCTCGGGTGCATGTGCTGCACGCGCATGACGTGAGAACGGCCTGTCAACTGCCCCTGGCCAGTGGACGCGAGTTGAAGAAGATCACGAGAGCACGAAGCCGCCCAGAACGGAGCGGAGCAAAACGGAGCTGGACGAGCTGAGCAGCAGAGCTTCTAGTACCAGGTGAAGAATGAAGAACGTGAGCTGGTCGCGCTTTGCGGGCTGCAGTGCCTCCTGGCGGCTAGGTCCGAGCGCTCGACGATATGGGCCGCGCGGCTCTTGTCGGCGGTCCGGCCCGCGAGGGATGATCGAACTCTTGAGAAAGCTCGCTGTAGTCGTGGTGCTCTTCGCCTCGCTCGCCACTACGTCCGGAGCGACCGGCGCGAAGGGCGATTGGTGGCTCCCGCGTCAGGCCGATCGGTTCTTGACCGAACGCAACATCGTCTACCGTGGCGAGATCACGACCCGCGTTCGCATCGTCTCGGCTCACTGCGTCGGGGCCGGTCCCAGCGCGACTCCCGGTGGGGGCTCGCAACGATGGGCGCGTTTTACGTGCTTCCTTCGCGGTCGGACGGCTGATCGCCCCGCAACCGGTCGCATCACGCTCTGGACGAACGGCCGGTATAAGTGGCGGCGGTTCACCTGCTGCGCGCCGTAGACGTCCGCCACAGAGGCCGGAGGGCACGCGGCTACACGACGGCGACCACAAGAACGCCCTCGCGAACCTCCACGACCCGTAGCGCGTAGCCGGGTTGCAGCTGGATGGTGTCGCCGGGCTTCCACGAAGGAACGGCGGCGGTCAGTGTTGCCGGGTCGGCGGGCGTGCCGTCCTCGAGCACGAGGTTGAACTTGAACATGGTCTAGCCCCTCTCGGTTGTCCGATTGGGGCCGGACGGCCTCGGAACCCTACAGCGCGTAGTGCAACCTCACGTCGGTGGTGAGGCACTGGATTGCCCCGGTTGCCCCTCCATAGGTGATCCATTGTCCGACGGGTGGCGTGGTCCCTGCCGACAAGCAGGGGCCTCGGACGGATCACGAAATCACTGATCTCTCTTCGGCAATTCCTGAGATCGAAGAGCCTCCCGATGGGCGGTGTTCACGGACGACCGGCGACGTAGTCCCGGACGAGGGCGCCTTGATCGGCCATAGGAAGGAACCTAATCCATCCGGCCTAAAAGTGAATAAGACCTACCCGTACCAGGCAGGTGCCGTGAGCCAGGTCCGGCCGCGCGACCGCAGGCGTCGCTGCGCGGCGTCGGCGGCCTGCCGGTGGTGGAAGAGGCCGTACACCGTCGGGCCGGCTCCGCTGACGTCGGCGCGAAAGGCGCCGAGTGCGCGCAGCTCGTCGGCGAGCGGCGAGGAGACGAGATCGTTCGGCGGCAGCGCGGCGAGGTCCCGCGGACGGACGACGGCGGAAACCGCCTCGAGGAGCGCGGCATGGCGGGCCTCGTAGCCGTCGCCGCCCTCGCGACGGTCGAAGTCGTCGTACACCGCGGCCGTCCCGTGCTTCGCCGCGCCACTGGGCAGGACGAGCAGGACGAAGTAGTCCTGCGGGAGCTCGAGCGGCGTCAGTGCTCCTCCTTCTTCCTGGCCGAGCTGCGGGCCGCTCACGAGGAAGAAGGGCACGTCGGCGCCGAGCGCGCGGGCGAGGTCGTGCAAACGATCCCCTTGGAACGGCTCGTGGAGAGTCGCGTTCGCGAGGAGCAGCGCGGTCGCGGCGTCGGAGCTCCCGCCGCCAAGGCCGGACGCGACGGGAATGCGCTTCGAGATGCGCGCACGCCACCGTGGGCGCACCCCGGCCTCGATCGCAAGTGAAGTGAGTGCCCCTCGGACGAGCGTGTCCTCGGCGAACCCCTCGACGATGAGGCCGTCGCCGGGCGTCAGCTCGAGGCGGTCGGCGAGCGCGAGCCGCTGCATGACGGTCGCGACCTCGTGCTTACCGTCCCCGCGGACCGGGCCGACGACGAGCGCGAGGTTGACCTTCGCGGTGGCCGAGGCGCGCGTCACAGCGCGTTCGTGAGCTCGACGAACTCCTGCGGCTCGAGCGCCTCGGCGCGGACGCCGGGATCGCGGCCGATCCGCCCGAGCGCGGCGGCGGCCTCCGCGCGCGTCGCGAGCCCGGACAGCTCGAGCGAGTTCGGGAGCGTCTTGCGGCGGTGCGCGAACGCGGCGCCGACGACGCGCTTCACCCAGGCGAAGTTCTCGGGCAGCTCGATACGACGAAACGCGACGAGCGCCGAGTCGACGTTCGGCCGCGGCCGGAACACGGTTCGCGCGACCGGATGGAAGCCGGTGCGCTCCGCCGCCAGCTGGACGAGCACCGACACTGCGCCGTACGCCTTCGTCCCCGGCGAGGCGAAGTAGCGGTCGGCGACCTCACGCTGGACCATCACCGTCCAATGCCTCACGCTGGGAAAGCCGTCGAGGCTCTCGGCGACGATCGGCGTCGCGACGTTGTACGGCAGGTTCGCGACGAGCTTCGTCGGCGCGGGATCGAGCGTCGCGGGATCGAGCCGAAGCGCGTCGGCGAACCGGAGCTCGACGTTCGGGCTTTCGGCGAGCGCCTCTTGGAGCTTCGGCTCGAGCGAGCGGTCGAGCTCGACCGCGTGCACGTGGGCGACGCGCGCGGCGAGATAGCGCGTCAGAACGCCGAGCCCGGGGCCGATCTCGAGCACGACGTCCTCGTCGCCCAGCTCTGCGAGCCGGCCGATCACGTCGAGGATGTTCTCATCGACGAGGAAGTGCTGCCCGAGCTCCTTCTTCGGCGCGACGCTCACGGCAGCCCGAACGCGCGCTTGGCGTTTTCGTCGACCTGCGCGGCGAGCTCGTCCGAGTCCTCGCCCCGCGTGCGGGCCAGGGCCTGCACGGTGTGCACGACGTGAGCGGGCTCGTTCGGCCGCCCGCGAAGCGGTTCCGGCGAGAGGTACGGCGCATCGGTCTCGGTGAGGATGCGATCGGGAGGGACCTGCGTCGCCGTGAGCCTGAGATCCGACGCGTTCTTGTACGTCGCGTTGCCCGCGAACGAGACGTAGTACCGACGCTCGAGCGCGGCGGGCAGCGCCGCGGGGTACGAGAAGCAGTGCAGCACGACGGTGCCTTCGAACGCCGCGAGCTCCTCGAGCACGGCCTTGTCGGCTGCGCGGTTGTGGATCACGACCGGTTTCCCGACTTCGCCCGCGAGCTCGAGGTGCTGCCGGAAGAGCGCGCGCTGGAGGTCGTGCGGGGCGTAATCACGAAAGAAGTCGAGGCCGGTCTCTCCCACCGCGACCGCACGCGGGTGCGCGAGCAGGTCGCGGAGCGTGTCGAGCCTGTGGTCTTCCCCCGCCTCGTGCGGGTGGATCCCGAGGATCGCGAACACCTCAACGTGCCGATCCGCGAGCTCGAGCGCGGTGCGACAGCGCTCGATCGTCGTGCCGACCGTGAGGATCCGTCCCACGCCCGCCTCGCGCGCACGGCGAACGAGCTCGTCGGGTGGATCCGCGCACGCGTCGAGGTGCGCATGGGTGTCGATCACGCGGTCTGCGCCGCGGCCTCGAGGCGCGCGATCTCCTCGGCGACCACCGTCTCGGGGTCGAGCTTCGTGAAGAGCTGCTCCGGCTCGAGGAGCCTCTGGCCCGGAGGAAGCTCGCTCGGCTCCCAGCGCCCGATCCACGCGTCGTAGTCGCCGGTGAGCACGGTGTGCGTGAACCCATCGTCCTCCTCGACCTCGCGGAACTCGAGCGGTCCCGCGATCCACCCCTCATACCCGAGGAGCTCGTGGAGACGCTGCGATGAGTGCGGCATGAACGGCGTCATCAGGATCTTCAGCGAGTCGATCGCGCGCAGCGCGGTGTAGAGGATCGTCCCCGCTCGCTCTCGGTCGTTCTCGAGCTTCGCCCATGGCGCCTCCTCGGAGAGGTACTGGTTGACCTCGCGCGCGAGGGCGAGCGCGTCGTTCAGCGCCGCCTTGAATTTCGACGACTCGATCAGTCCGCCCATGCGGTCGAACCCGGCGGCGACGCGCTCGAGCAGACCCGTGTCGTCGGCGGTCAGCTCGCCAGGCCGGGGGACCTCGGCGAAGTTCTTGAAGGCGTTCGTCAGCGTTCGGTTGACGAGGTTCCCCCACGCTGCAACGAGCTCGTCGTTGTTCCGGCGGACGAACTCCGCCCACGTGAAGTCGCTGTCCTGTGTCTCGGGGCCCGCGGCGGTGATGTAGAAGCGGAGCGCGTCCGCGTCATAGCGGTTCAGAAAGTCCCTCACGTAGATCACGACACTGCGGCTCGTCGAGAACTGCTTACCCTCCATCGTCAGGAACTCGCTCGCGACGACGTCGTGCGGGAGCTGGAGCTGGCCCCGCCCAGCGCCGTACTCCCCGCCCGCGCCGTAGCCGAGCAGCATCGACGGCCAGATGACGGTGTGGAAGGTGATGTTGTCCTTACCCATGAAGTAGAAGTGGCACGCGTCGTCGTTCTGCCACCACTCGCGCCACGCGTCGGGCTCGTTCCGCGTGTGTGCCCACTCGATCGCGGCGCTGAGGTACCCGATCACGGCGTCGAACCAGACGTAGATCCGCTTCGTGTCGTCGGACGCGTACGGCTCGACCGGGATGCGGACGCCCCAGTCGAGGTCGCGGGTGATTGGGCGCGGTCGAAGATCCTGCACGTAGCGGAGCGAGAAATTCCGCACGTTCGGACGCCAGTGCTTCTGCTTCTCAATCCACTCGGAGAGCTGTTCAGCGAACGCCGGGAGATCGAGGAACAGGTGGTTCGTCTCCCGGAAGTCCGGCGTTTCGCCGTTGAGCTTCGAACGGGGGTTGATCAGTTCGACCGGGTCGAGCAGGTTCCCGCAGTTGTCGCACTGGTCGCCGCGGGCCGACTCGAAGCCGCAGACCGGGCAGGTGCCCTCGATGTAGCGGTCGGGCAGCGTCTGGCCGGTGGTGGGCGAGAAGGCAACGAGCTGCGACTTCTCAATGATGTAGCCCCGCTCGCACAGCGTTCGGAAAAGGTCCTGGGTGACGCGCGCGTGGTTCTGCGTCGTCGTGCGCGTGAACAGGTCGTAGGTGAGACCGAGGTCTCGCAGGTCCTCACGAATCAGCTTGTTGTACGTGTCGGCAGTCTCACGTGGGGTTACGCCCGCCTGGTCTGACGAGACCATCACCGGCGTACCGTGCTCGTCGGTGCCGCTGACCATCAGCACGTCGTTGCCGCGCAGGCGGTGGTATCGCGCGAACACATCCGACGGCACGCCGAACCCTGCCACGTGGCCGATGTGACGCGGGCCCGACGCATACGGCCACGCCACTGCAACCAAGACCTTCTTCGGTGTCGGGGAGCTCATCCGTGGCCATGATACGAGCCTGCTTCCGCGGCACCACGATCCGGGCCAGCGCAGCGGCGATCAAAATGAGCAGCGCGAGCGCTGCGTGCCAGGCGCGCAGCCGTGGAGCGCCCGCACTGGACCCCACGCTCGTGACGAGCTTCGTGTTTTGAAGCGTGTGCACGAACCCGGGAGCACTCGCCGCCGGGTCGGACGGCTCCGGGC
>JACCTU010000095.1 GCA_013812235.1 Actinomycetota bacterium
CGCGACGAGAACTTCTTCCTCCAGCGGCTGCTCGACCTCCACGTGCCGACCTTCGGCGTCTGCCTCGGCGCACAGCTCCTCGCGAAGGCGGCGCACGCGCCCGTGCATCGCGCCGCCGAGCCCGAGATCGGCTGGTACGAGGTCAAGCTGACCGAGGCCGCGCGCGACGACCCCGTCTTCGGCGCGGTTCCCGAGCGCTTCGACGCCTTCCAGTGGCACTACTACACCTACGGCATCCCGGCCGGCGGGGTGGAGCTCGCCCGCAGCGCGTCGTGCACGCAGGCGTTCCGGCTCGGTGAGAGCGTCTGGGGCGTGCAGTTCCATCCCGAGGTGACCGAGTCGCAGATCGGCTCGTGGCTCTCGACCGACGGCTTCAACGAAGGCGTCGACGTCGAACAGGTCGCCGCAGAGACGCGAGAGCGGATCGCAGCGTGGAACGCGCTCGGCTCGCAGCTCTGCGGTGCGTTTCTCGAGGCAGCCGAGCGCCTCGCAGCAGTCGGCGCCCGCTAGCGGTCGATCAAGATCGCGTCGGCAAGCTCGCGCGACCGGGCGTAGCCATGCTCGCCGCCCTCGATGCCCATCGCGGCGGCGAGTTTCGCGATCGTCTCGCCCGGCGGCGGCAGCTCGTCGGGCGAGGCACCGTGCACGGCCGCCTCGCGGACCGTGCGCCGGTCTGCGCCGGTGAGGCGTTCGACGAGCGTCGGGTTCGCCGCGAGCGAGACGACTTCGCCGGGCGGGAGCGGTCCGTAGTACTCGCGCACCGATAGGTACTCGTCGAGCATGCGGCCGCGGTCGTAGATCCGATAGCGGGCGACGGCGCCCTCCTCCGCGGCGAGCGAGATCGCCACGACGCCGACCGCGTCGGAGAGCTCGCGGGCGAGCCGCGGCACCATCGACGGGTCGCGGTCGCAGAGCTCGTCGTACACCGATGTCCAGCCGTTCCGCGGCGGCACGATCACGGTTCCTTTGGACTTGCCGGGGAGTGTCGGGACGAAGCGCTTTACGATCCGCTCGACCGCGGGTAGGTCGTCGGTCTGCGCGTGCACCGAGCCGAACGACTCGCCGCGCGGCTTTCGCTCGAGGTCGCGCTCGAGGACGGCCAGGGCGACCGAGAGGATGTGAGCGACGGGCACGAAGCCCAGGCGCTCGAGCGTTTGCTCGTCGCCTTCGTCGACCTCCACCGCGAGATTCGTGACACCCTGCTCGCGCAGGGCACGCGCGACCTCGCGCAGCGCGTCGGGTGAGGCATCGTCGAGCCTGCCGAGGTACGCGGTGCCGTCGCGGATCTCCACGCCCCCGAGCCTAGGGGACGGCGTAGAGGCTGGCGAGGAGGTAGTGCGCGCTCAGGTTCTCGAACGGCGCGAAGCGATCGCCGAACGCGCGCGTTGCGGCGATCGACGGGCGCACGCCGTCGAAGTAGTACTCCGCGAGCGCTTTGACGAGCCCGAGGTCTCCGGCCGGCCACGCGCGCGGCCGGGCGAGGTGGCGCGCCATGAACCAGTCCGCGGTCCACTCGCCGAGCCCGCGCAGCGCGACGAGGCGCGCCTTGAGCTCGTCCGCGGGCAGCGACGCGAGCTCGTCCCAGTCGACGGCCGCGCGCGCGACGCCGACGACGTACTCCGCCTTGCGCCGCGAGAAGCCGACCTCCGTCAGCTCCTCCTCCCCGGCACTCGCCATGCGCTCCTCCGTGGGAAAGGCCCAGGCGTGATCGACGCGCACGCCGAAGCGCTCGATCAGCCGGTTCCGCACGGCGAACGCCGAGCGGAGCGAGACCTGCTGCGCGGTGATCGAGGTGACGAGCGTCTCGTAGGGGTCCGGGTTCAACGGCGGCCGCAGCCCGCGGAGCTCGCGCACGATCCCCGCGAGCACCGGGTCGCCCTCGGCGAAGGCGTAGAAGCCGTCGAGGTCGAACGGCCCGCCCAGGTAGTGCAGGGCCCGCGGCTCGAGCGGCTCGAGGTCCACTCCCCCCGTCGCGGCCTCGATGCGAACCTCCCGCCCGTCGAACACACGGTGCACCCCGCCCTCGTGCCAGAGATTCGCGAGATCGGGCCCGAACGCCCGGTAGCGCTCGGTCGAGCGTGCGAAGTCGTACGGCTCGGGCAGAGCGAGCGGCGCCACCCGTCAG
>JACCTU010000143.1 GCA_013812235.1 Actinomycetota bacterium
ATCGGCTCGCTCGAGCCGGGCAAGTGTGCGGACTTCGCGGTCTGGCGCGTCGACGGGCTCGAGCTCGGCGGGGCGGACGACCTCCTCGCCGGGCTCGTCCTCTCCGCCCCGCACCGGGTCGAACGACTGGTGGTGGGCGGCGAGGAGGTCGTGCGCGACGGGCGGCTCGTCAGGGCCGACGAGGACGAGATCGCGCGCGAGCACCGCCGCGAAGCGACAAGATTCGCGGCATGAGCCTCTCGACCCACGTCCTCGACACCGAGCGCGGGCGTCCCGCGGAGGGCGTGCGCGTCGAGCTCTATCGCGGCGACGAGCGCCTCGCCGATGCGGCGACCGACGCCGACGGTCGGATCGCCGACCTCGCCCCGGCGCTCGAGCCGGGCGTCTACCGGATCGTCTTCCACCCGCCGTCGCCGTTCTTCCGCCGCGTCGAGCTCGAGGTGGAGCTCGGCGACGGGCACACACACGTCCCGCTCCTCGTCTCGTCCTACGCGTGCGCGAGCTACCGCGGCAGCTGAGCGCCGACGAGCTGGCCGAGCTGTTCGAAGGCCGCTCGCGCTTCGTCGAACGCCTAGCCGAGCTTCCCGACCCGCTCGACGCCGCGTTCGACCTGGTCGGCGAGCTACCGGAGGACGAGCTCGTCGAAGCGCTCGAGGCGCATCCTCAGATCGGCGCGAAGAACCACTCCGAGCGCTCGGCGCGAGAGCAGGGTCCCGACGAGGGCGCCGCGGTCGAGACCGAGCTCGCGTACCTGAACCAGGTCTACGAGGAGAAGTTCGGGTTCCGCTTCGTCGTCTTCGTGAACCGCCGCCCGAAGAGCGAGATCGCCGACGTGCTCCGCGCGCGGCTCGAGCACACGCGGGAGGAAGAGTTGGGGACCGCCGTGCGCGAGCTTGTCGCGATCGCGCGCGACCGCTGGGAACGCCCGTGATCTTCGTCGACGCGTACCTCGTCGACTGGCTCGACCTGCTGATCCGCTGGCTGCACGTCGTCGCCGCGATCGTCTGGATCGGGACGTCCTTCTACTTCGTCGCGCTGGACAGCCACCTGCTTCCGCAGCGCAAGCAGCAAGACGGCGACGAGGGCGTCGGCGGCGAGTCGTGGGAGATCCACGGCGGCGGCTTCTACCGCATCCACAAGTTCCGCGTCGCGCCGGAGACGATTCCCGAGCCGCTGCACTGGTACAAGTGGGAGGCGTACACGACGTGGCTCAGCGGCTTCGCGCTGCTCGTCGTCCTCTACTACCTCGACGCGGACACCTACCTCGTCGACCCATCGGTGCGAGACATCGGGACGGGAACTGCGATCGCGATCAGCATCGTGCTGCTGGCGCTCGCGTGGCTCGTCTACGACGGGCTCTGCCGCCTGCTCGGCAACCGCGAGCTGCTGCTCGCCGCTGCGCTCGTCGCGTTCGTCGCCGCGTCCGCCTACACGGCGAGCGAGCTCTTCAGCTCACGGGCGATGCCGATCCAGCTCGGCGCGATGCTGGGGACGATGATGGTGGGCAACGTCCTCGCCGTGATCATCCCGGGCCACTGGGAGCTGGTGCACGCGAAACGCGCCGGTCGCGAGCCGAACCCGGTGCACGGGATCAGAGGCAAGCAGCGGTCGGTGCACAACAACTACCTGACGCTGCCCGTGGTGCTGGCCATGCTGGGCCCACACTTTCCTTTCGCATTTTCCCGAGCTCACGGCTGGCTCGTCCTCGTGGCGTTGATGCTCGTCGGCGCGTGGATCCGGCTCTACTTCAATCTCCGTCACCGAGGCCGAACGGTCTGGGCGATCCCGGCGAGCGCAGCGCTGGCGGTGTTCGCGATCGCGATCGCGATCCGTCCCGACGATGCCGAGCCGGCAGACACCGCGGCGGTGCCGTTCGCGCGGGTCGCCTCGATCGTCGAGCAGCGCTGCACGGTCTGTCACTCGCTGACGCCGACCGACCCGTCGTTCTCTTCGCCGCCGGGCGGGATCGCGTTCGACACGCCTGAGCAGATCCGCACGCGCGCGGGCGCGATCGAGGAGCAGGCCGTGCGCACTCGCGCGATGCCGCTCGGGAACGCGACCGGGATGACCGACGCCGAGCGCGAGCTCCTCGGCCGCTGGATCCGGCAGGGCGCTAAGGTCGCGCCGTGATCGAGATCTCCGTCGCAGGCTTTCGCTTCGTCGCACGCCTCGAGGAGGAGGACGCGCCCGCGACGGTCGCCGCGTTCCGCGGAATGCTCCCGCTGCGCACGCGGATCATCCACGCCCGCTGGAGCGGTGAGGCTGCGTGGATCCCGTGGGGCGACCTCGACGTCGGGCTCGGGCCGGAGAACGCGACGCGCTACCCGTCGCCGGGCGAGCTCCTGTTCTACCCGGGCGGCGTCAGCGAGACCGAGCTGCTGTTCCCGTACGGCCATGCGGCCTTCGGCAGCAAGGCGGGCCCGCTCGCCGGCAACCACTTCGCGACGATCGTCGAAGGCGGGGAGCGCCTGCGCGAACTCGGCAAGCTCGTGCTCTGGGAAGGCGCGCAGGAGATTTCGTTCGACGAGAGTTAGCTGCGCAAGTTTCGCCAAGGCCCCTGAAGGCGGCCGCTTTCGCCGCGATTACCTCAAGCCGCTAGTTGTCCTGCCTACAGAGGTTGTGAACGCGGCTGATTGGGGGCCGGTCTCCGAGTGAGCTGTGTGGTCGTCGGGTGTTGTAGTGGCATGAAGATCGTTCCATGGAGCCCTCGCGTCCGGAGGTCGAGTTAGCGTCAGGCCTGTTCCGGGACAGGGGGCTTGAGGGAGAACGGTGGTTGGGCAGGCCGTCGACACTATGGGCTGCGAGCCCGTTGTTTGTAGTTGGCCGCCCCTGCGACTGCCCGGGTGTGCCGCGAGCACGGATCCGTAGTTGTCGTTTTGCCCGCCTCGTCTCCGCGGCCAGCGATTGAGAGGAGGTACTTTGATGCGCTTCATCGCGTTGGATGTGCACCGTGACTTCTGCGAGGTTGCGATCGCCGAGGGCGGACAGGTGCGTCTGGCTGGACGGGTCGAAACGACGCCGGCAGGGCTGGAGCTGTTTGCGCAGAGCCTCGGCGCAGACGATCAGGTCGTGCTCGAGGCGACCGGAAACGCGCTTGCGATCGCGCGAGTGATCGAGCCGCACGTTGCTCGGGTCGTGCTCGCCAATCCGAAGGCGGTCAAGGGCGCGACGCAGACGGCGAAGACGGACAAGCTCGACGCGCGCATGCTCGCGAAGCTGCTCGCCGCCGGCTTCCTGCCGGAGGTGTGGACGCCGGACGAGCAGACCCGTGTCTTGCGGCGGCGGATCGCACGGCGCGCGCAGCTGGTCGGGCAACGGACGCGCGAGAAGAACCAGATCCACGCCATCCTGATCCGAAACCTGAAGGCGCGGCCGCCCGTGACTGATCTGTTCGGGGTCCAGGGCCGCAAGTGGCTCTCCGAGCAGGGGTTGCTTGACGATGAGCGCGAGATGGTCGAGGCCTGCCTGCGCGGGATCGACTTCCTTGACCGCGAGGTCGCGGGGCTCGAGCGGGCGCTCGCCGAGCTCGTGCTCGCCTCGGACGAGCTGCGCCGGCTGCTGACCCTACCCGGCGTCAACTTCGTCACCGCATGCGCGTTAATGGCTGCGATCGGCGACGTCGCGCGCTTCCCGACAGCCCGGCATCTGGTCAGCTACCTCGGCCTCGACCACCGGGTGCGCCAGTCCGGCTCCGAACCGGCCCGGCACGGGCGGATCTCCAAGCAGGGTCCCGGCGAGGCCCGCCACGTGCTCGTCGAGGCCGCCTGGCACGCGGCGCGCACGACCGGGCCGCTACGTGCCTTCGCCGAGCGGATCGCTGCTCGGCGCGGAGCGAACGTCGCCACCGTCGCCGTCGCGCGCAAGCTCGCAGTGATCGCCTGGCACATGCTCACCCGCGGGGAGGACTACGCCTTCGTCCGGCCCTCGCTCGTGCGGGAGAAGATCCGCCGGCTCGAGCTCATGGTCGGCGCCGAGCGACGCCAAGGGAGGCGAAACCCCGTGCGCGTCTTCGCAACCAGCGAGCAGCACCGGCTCGAGAAGGAGCTCGCCGCACAAGCCGAGCTCGCATACCGGCGGCTGATGGTCGACTGGAAGGCGCAGAGGAGAAAGGGCACGGGTGCCGCACCGGGGCGCGCATCTCGTCGGCCGTCAAGCGGCCAAGCAGCGCGGCAGGAAACAGCCCCACCTCCTGCGCTTTAGCTCGCGGTCACCCGCACCCAACCCGAATTCTCGCAAAAGGGGCCGCCGATCGTCCAGCGACTTGACTTTCATCCGTAGTGGTCGAGCCAGTGTGGCAGAGCGCGGTGGCGGGCGGCGCTGTCGCGGTAGCGGACGCCGTAGGCCCATTCGCGCGCCATCGTCTGGTGGAAGCGCTCGACCTTGCCGTTGGTGCGGGGACGGTACGGCTGGGTGGTGAGGTGCTTGATCCCGCGGCTGGCGAGCAGGCTGCGGAAGTCGCGGCTGTGGGTGTAGCACCAGGCGTTGTCGGTCATCAGCCGTCTCGTCTGGATCCCGTGCGTTTCGAAGAAGCGGAGCGCCCGCTGGGTGAAGGCGACGACGGTGCCAGCCCGCTCGTCGGGGAGCACCTCGGCGTAGGCGAGCCGGGAGTGGTCGTCGACGACCGCGTGGGCGTAGTCGTAGCCGACCGCGGCTCGCTTGTCGGCGCCGCTGCGAGTGCGGTCGCCGGTGATGGCGTGGCCGGGGCGGTCGAAGCGCGCGTAGCTGGAGGAATCCATGTGCAACAGATCGCCGGGGCAAGGCCACTCGTAGCGGTTGCCGGGCTCCCGCGGCGCCCGTTCGCGACGCGAGCAGCCGTTGCGCTTGAGCGTCTTCGAGACAGTCGCGTGCGGGCGGCCGAGCCGACCGGCGAGCTGCCGCGGCCCCCAGCCGGTCTAGCGGCGCGCCTCACAGATCCGCTCCTGCTCGTCCGGCGAGAGCATCCGCGGCGATGAGCGCGGTCGGCTCGAGCGATCCAGCAGACACGAAAGCGATTCCCGCTCCGCCGAGCTTACCTCGTGCCAGCGGTGCGACCACGTGCAGGCGGTCGCC
>JACCTU010000043.1 GCA_013812235.1 Actinomycetota bacterium
GATGTGGAGCACGGAGCCGTCGCGCTCCGAGCCGGGCGAGAATCGTGCCTCGAGACCCGGGTGCAGCGGCCGCGCGGTGGCGACGTCGCGGACCGCATCGGCGGTCGCCTGCAAGCCTGTGAGAACGACGGCGGCGCGACCGAGGCTCCTGCGCCAGAGCAAGGACGTGACGGCGTCGCTGCCACGTTGCCACGCCCGTGCGCCCACGCGTTGGTTCTGCTCGATCCTGTGCGTCGGCGGCTCGAACATCCAGACGACGAACCGCCCCGCGCCGAGGAGCGGCAGCCGCTCGGTCCAGGTGAGCAGCACGTCCACCTCGCGCGCCGCTCGCGCGAGCCCGACCTGCTCCCACGCGAGCGTCGGCCGTGACGTGACCAGCCGTGCGCGCACCTCGGGAAGCTCCTCCGGGTGACGCGCGTAGACGACGAGCTCGAAGCGCCCGAGCTCAGCGAGCGCACGCACCGTACCGCGCTGCACGCGCGCGATGCCCTTCCCGTCGGGGGCCACGGAGGTCGCGTCGATCCCGAGGCGGATCACGGCAGCACCGAGCGAGCAAGCGTTCGCGCAAACAGCCCGGCGCCCCGCGCCGTCGGCTTCACGCGCAGCGACCGAACCAACGCACGTCTCGCTTCTGCGAGCTCGCCCGCGTCGTAGAAGTAGTCGCCTGCCGCGAGAAACGCGCTGCCGCGACCCTGAGCGGCGCCGGGGAGCCCCGAGCCCGCGAGGAACTCGTCCGCGAAACGCACGTAGTCGCGAGCCTTCAGCAGCGATCCGCCGCCCGACTTCGACTCTGGATGCACGCGGTAGAGCGCGAGCCGGTCGGGGATCGGCACGACAGGCCCCTCGCGACCCACGACAAGCGCGAACTCGAAGTCGAAGAGGTAGTGACCGTCCTCGTTCAGCGGTCCCGCGAGCTCCCAGGCACGCCGTCGGAAGAGCGAGCCCGGCTGCACGACGTGGTTCGCGCACGCGCGCACCATCGCCTCCACGTCGAACGCGCGCGGCTCGAGCGGGAAGAGCTCCCCGCCGCTCTCGTCCACGAACAGCGCCTCGCCGTACACCAGTAAGACTTCGGGCCGACGCTCGAGCTCGTCGACCACCCGCGCGATCGCCCTGGGTTCGAGCACGTCGTCGGAGGCAAGCCACCCGAGCACGTCGCCGCCCGCGCGCGCGAAGCCCTTGTTGAGCGCGTGCGCCTGGCCGCGGTCCGCCTCGCTCGTCCACCACGCGAGTCGATCCGCGTAGCGGCCGATCACCTCCACGCTCTGATCGGCGGACGCGCCGTCGACCACGATCACCTCGAGCGGCTCGTACTCCTGCTCGAGCACGGAGCGAAGCGCCTGCTCGAGGAACCGGCCCTGCTGGTACGACGGGACGACGACGCTAACGAGCGGGCGGGCCAACGGCGAGCTCCTCGTAGAGCGCGGCGTACCGCTCCACCTGCTGCTGGACGGCGAACTCCGTCTCGGCCACCTCGCGGCACCGGCGCGAGAGCCGCGCGAGCAGCTCGGAGTCGCCGAGCAGCGTCGTCAGCCCGCGCGCGAGATCGTCGACGTCGCCGAACTTCGCCTGGTAGCCGGTCTCGAGGTGACGCACGACGTCGATCACGCCGCCGCGGTCGAACGAAACGCACGGAGTGCCGCACGCGATGCTCTCCGGCGCGGTCTGCGTGAGCACGTCCGCGAGCGTCGGCACCGCGAACACGTCGGCGGCGCGGTAGGCGTCCGCGAGGATCTCCTCGTCGTGCACCGCCCCGAGGTATCGCGTCTCGATGCCCCGCGCGACGGTGCCGTTTCCAGCGACCACGAGCAGCGGCGGCTCGTCGAGCCGACGGAGTGCTTCTGCGAGCAGGTGCAGGCCCTTCCGGCGCTCGTTGATGTTGGCTGCGGCGAAGAAGATGATCCTGCGGTCCAGCGGCAGGCCGAGCCGCTCGCGCGCCTCGTTCTGGTCGCCCGGCTTGAAGACGTCGATGTCGATGCCCGTCGGGATGTAATGCACGGGGAAGCGGTTCAGCAGCGGGCTCGCCGCAACGATGTCCGCCATCCAGCGCGAGGGCACGACGAGGTTCAGGCGCGAGCTGCGGTAGACGCGATCCTTGAGGCGGTACAGGAGCGCTGTCGTGTCGTGGCGTAGGCGCGGGTACTCGCCGAGGTACGGGCACATCCCGCAGCCGTGACGCCATTGCTCGCAGTCGAGGGAGTACGCGACGTGCCCGGTCAGCCCCCACTGGTCGTGCAGCTGCCACACGACCGGTCGAAGACGGGAAATGGCAGGCAAGGCGGTGAAGCCGAAGTACGAGCCGTGCAGGTTGTGCAGCTGGACGACCGACGCCGAGCGGAACCACGCGTCGGCCAGCACGCCGAACGACGACGGGTAGAAGACGTACTGGAGGCTGAGCAGGTCGAACAGCTCGCCCGACGCGCGGTCGAGCGCGCGCCAGAGCAGGTTTCGCTTCAGCGGCCGGATGTCGGTGTCCGGGGTCACCTTCCGCCCGACGAGCATGCGCGACACGTGCCCGAGGCCGTTGAGGCCGCGGTGCAGCTTGTACGCAGCGCGGCCTGCGCCGCCGGCAGCGTCCGACTCGCTAATGTGCAGGACGTTCAGCGACGACACAGCGGCTTAGTATGGCGAGAGTGCCTAGGGCGACAACGGCGTCGCAGTTTCGGGACGACGGCCCACGTAGAGCAGGTGCGGCACGCCGCCGGGGCGCCTGAGCAGGCGACGCAGTCGAGGGCGATGTCGGCCCCCCCAATCCAGCGCCTCTGAGATAACGACCTCGAAGCCGGGAAAGAGCGCCGCCAGCGAAGCCGCAGTGAGGGAGCGCTGGTGCTGCCAACGGTGGAAGGTCGCGCCGCAGTCGGGGCAGTGAACGTTCTCGAGGACCAGATCCTCCGCGTTCGGCGTCGTCGCGACGACGTGCCCGCCGGCTCGAGTTGTTCGTCGAGCAGGTGTTCGACGACCTCGACGAGGAAGACGACGTCGAACGAACCGTCCGGGTAGGGCGAGGGCAACTCGTCTGCCACCTCTATGCCGCGGAAGCGGTGCTCCGA
>JACCTU010000221.1 GCA_013812235.1 Actinomycetota bacterium
CCTGCGTGCCAAGCCATACGGTTGTGCCAGCCGGAGGCGTCTGGCGCTGATACATCCAAGTGAAGTGCTCGCGTGGGATAGGTACTTCCGGCTGAAGGAAGCTCGCCATCAAAGCGACCAGAAAACACCACTTCGCGACGCGCTCCTGATCGGCCGGAGATAGTGCAGTTGAGTAGCCACGAATCAAGCGCTGCAACGCAGGCTTTGCGGCGTCTTCGATTCGGCTCATCCAGCCGCCGTTGCAGTTGTCTCGACATACGCGGCGTGCGAGGTTGTCCGGAAGCTCGTAGAACTTTGAATGGCGGTCCTCCCGCCCCGTCCGCTCGCGTTGCGAGCGTGACAGGCGCCAACCAAGTCCGAGAGGACAGGAGGAACCGCCATGAAGAAGGTACCCGCGTCGAAGGTCGTCGCGACCGCGAAGGCGCTGGAGAGTCCGCTGCCACCGCCGATTCAGGAGGCGCTCGGCGAGCTCGTCGGGGCAGCGCGGGAGGGCCTGCTCGCGCTCAGCGTCGGTGTTGGGCTCGGGGTCGTGCACGAGCTGATGGAGGCAGAGGTCGACGAGGTCGTCGGGCCGAAGGGGAAGCGCAAC
This sequence comes from Actinomycetota bacterium, assembly GCA_013812235.1. Classification (GTDB taxonomy): domain Bacteria; phylum Actinomycetota; class Thermoleophilia; order Gaiellales; family Gaiellaceae; genus JACCTU01. Next base: position 590 of record JACCTU010000221.1, read on the forward strand.
CCTGATCGAGTCGCCAAGCGTCATGGCCACGAGGACGGGTCGATGACCTTGGGCGGCCGCCGCGTCGCGGTGCGCCGGCCCAGGGTGCGCACGGCCGACGACGAGCACGAGCTTCGCGTCGGAAGCTACGAGTACTTCGCGGACCGCGACCCGCTGACGCGGGCGGTGATGGATCGGATGCTCGCCGGCGTCTCGACGCGCAAGTTCGCCGACGTGGGCGAGCCCGTCGGCGCCGAGGTCGAGCAGTCGTCCTCCTCGACGGGCAAGACCGCGGTGTCGGAGATGTTCATCGAGCGCACCCGCACCGCGCTGGGGGAGCTGATGGGCCGCCGGCTGGATGACGTGCGGTTGGCGGTGATGATGCTTGACGGCGTCGAGATCGCCGAGCGCACCCATGTCGTCGCGCTCGGGATCAGCACCGACGGGGTCAAGATCCCGCTCGGGCTGTGGGAGGGCTCGGCCGAGAACGCCACGCTCGCCAGGACGTTGCTGGCCGATCTCGTCGACCGCGGCCTGGATCCCGAGCAGGCGATCCTGTTCGTGATCGACGGCGCCAAGGCGCTGCGCCGCGCGATCAAGGACGTCTTCGGCGAGCACGCGCTCGTGCATCGCTGCCATCGGCACAAGGAACGGAATGTGACCGACCTACTCCCCGAGCGCGACCGGCCCGCGATCCGCGACCGGATCAGAGCGGCGTGGTCGCTGACCGACGCAGAGCTCGCCCGACAGCGGCTCGAGCTGCTCGCCACCGAGCTCGACCGCAGCTGGCCCGACGCCGCCGGCTCGCTGCGCGAAGGCATGGCGGACACGCTAACGCTGATGCGCCTCGGGATCGAAGGCCAGCTCGCCAGAACGCTGTGCTCGACGAACGCATGCGAGTCGATGATCGAGATCGTCCGCTACACCCAGCGCAACGTGAAGCGCTGGCGAGACGGCGACATGCGCAAGCGCTGGACCGCCGCGGGCATGCTCGTCGCCGAACAGCAATTCCGACGGATCATCGGCTACAAGGATCTCGCCAAGCTCGTCATCGCGACCGAGCGCCACACCCTCCTCGCCGCCCCGACAAACCCCGACCATCAGGAGGTCGCCGAGCCCGTTACGGTGTGACCGTCAATCCGGGACCGCCGCCGAAGTTCCACGACGAACCGGACAACCTCCAGTCGCGCCGAGCCGCACCTCATCGACACTAGCCATATCTAAGCGCATGACCACATCGGCAGAGCCGCGTTCGACGCTGACCTCCAGGACATCGACGGCATCCTCTTCCTCTTGGATCCGTTCGGCGAGTCCGTCGGGTATGAATCCCGTGACTCCGAAAGCTTCGCGCATAACCCGCTTGGCGGACATGATCACCCCTTGGATGCTGGCCTGAGTGCATCGTCTCTACCACGCGGCAACGAAGCAGTCAAGGCACATCACGAACATGGAGTCTTTCGAGGAAAGCGGATCGCCCTGGTGGAGACCGAAAAGCCGGCCCGCAGAGGTCCTATTGACGGGAGCACTGTTACGTCGTTACTTAGCTTGCGGGTAGGAAAGCGAACGCTTGCCTGCGGGACCTCCGCCACCGGCGCCGGTTCGCGTTCTTCCTGCCGAAATACCCGCGGTGCGTGCTCGAGCGGT
>JACCTU010000014.1 GCA_013812235.1 Actinomycetota bacterium
GTCCTGAGCGCGGTCGTGCTCGCCCAGAACGACGACCCGAAGGGCGACCCGCTGCGAGTCGAGGTGCTCGCACAGCAGTACGCCTGGCAGTTCACCTACCCCGAGCAGGGCGGGATCAAGGCGACGAACCTCTACCTGCCGATCGACCGCTCGACCAAGCTCATCCTGAACTCCCGCGACGTGATCCACTCCTTCTGGGTCCCGGAGTTCGGCCAGAAGCAGGACGCCGTTCCCGGGATCGTCACGACGATCGTGATCACCCCGACGAAGACCGGCGAGTACCGGTTGATCTGCACCGAGCTCTGCGGGCTCGGGCATTCGCTGATGCGCACGCGGGCGATCGTCCTCTCGCAGGCTGACTTCGAAGCGTGGACGAAGAAGCAGCCCCAGGGTGGCACGGCGGGCGGCGGGGGCGGCGGCGAGATCGACGCGAAGGGGATCTTCACCGCCAACTGCGCCGCGTGCCACACGCTCTCGAAGGCGGGTACGAGCGGCTCAGTGGGGCCGAACCTCGACGAGCTCTCCCTCGGGCCTCCCGCCGTCGAGGAGCAGATCCGGAAGGGCGGCGGCGGAATGCCGCCGTTCGAGGGCCAGCTCTCCGATGCCGAGATCAACGCGCTCGTGCAGTATCTGACCGGGTCGAACGGATGAGCGAGACGACGACCGCGCACTCGCACGCACCGCAGCACTCGTCGGACGAGCCGCCCCGGCGGCGGCATTGGCTGCTGGCCGCGGGCTGGCTGCGCTCGTTCTGGATGACGGGCTTCTTCTTCCTGCTCGGCATGGGAATCGTCGTCGGCCTCCGCGCACTCGGCGGCTACGACCCGGCGCTCGACTGGGAGGTCGTGATCGTCGTCGGCGCGTTGACGATGGCGCCGCTCGGCTTCCTCTCGGGGATCGGCGCGTTCGACTACTGGGTCTCGTACGCGATCGGCCGGCCGACGCGGCCGGAGGACCACTCGAGCCACGGCGCCTACAGCTGGAAGGACTACTTCAAGGTCAACACCGACCACAAGGTGATCGGGATCCAGTACGTCACCACCACGATCTTCTTCTTCCTCGCCGGCGGTCTGCTCGCGCTGCTCGTGCGCGCCGAGCTCGCGCGGCCGGAAACGAACTACGTCGACACGCAGACGTACAACGAGCTCTTCTCCGTGCACGCGTCGCTGATGATCTTTCTCTTCATCATCCCGGCGTTCGCCGGGCTCGCGAACTTCGTCGTCCCGCTGATGCTCGGCGCGCCCGACATGGCGTTCCCGCGGCTGAACGCGCTGTCCTACTGGCTGCTCCCGATCGCCGGGACCATGCTGCTCGCGTCGTTCTTCTTCCCCGGCGTCGGCGCGGGCTGGACGAACTACGCGCCGCTCGCCGTCGACCAGCCGTTCGGCAACGTCTTCTTCTCGATGGCGGTGCAGTGGGCCGGCGCGAGCTCGATCATGACCGCGCTCAACTTCCTCGTCACGATCATCACCATGCGGGCGCCGGGCATGACGTTCTGGCGCATGCCGCTGCTGGTGTGGGCGAACTTCACGACCTCACTGCTCGTCGTGATCGCCACCCCGTTCATCGCCGCGTCGCAGTTCCTCGTGCTGTTCGACCGGATGATGCACACGAACTTCTTCGACCCGGGAGACGGTGGCTACGTGCTCGGGTACCAACACATCTTCTGGTTCTACTCGCACCCGGCCGTCTACATCATGATGCTGCCCGGGTTCGGGATCGTCTCCGAGGTGATCTCGACCTTCTCCCGCAAGCCGATCTTCGGCTACCGGCTGATGGCTCTTTCGCTGATGGCGATTCTCGTCCTCGGCTTCTCGGTCTGGGCGCACCACATGTTCGTCTCGGGCATGGCGGGATACCTGCGCGTTCCGATGATGGTCACGACGTTGCTGATTGCGATCCCGACCGGGATCAAGGTGTTTTCGTGGCTGGCGACGCTGTGGGAGGGAAAGCTGCACTTCAGCGCGCCAATGCTCTGGGCGCTCGGGTTCGTGACGATGTTCGTGATCGGCGGCCTGTCCGGCGTCATGCTCGGCGCGGTCCCGATCGACATCCACGTCAGCGACACGTACTTCATCGTCGCGCACATCCACTACGTGCTGCTCGGCGGCTCGCTGTTCACGATCTTCGCGGGCATCTACTACTGGTTCCCGAAGATGACCGGCCGGATGTACGACGAGCGCCTGGCGAAGTTGCACTTCTGGCTGACGCTCGTCGCCTTCAACGCGACGTTCTTCCCGATGCACCTGATCGGGATCCAGGGGATGCCGCGCCGCGTAGCGACCTACGAGCCGCAGTTCGGCGACTGGAACCTGTTCATCTCGCTCTCGTCGTTCGTCCTCGGTGCGTCGTTCATGATCTTCGTCTACAACATGATCGTCTCGTGGAAGAGCGGCCCGCCCGCGCCGGGGAACCCGTGGCGCGGGATGACGATCGAGTGGCTCGTCTCCTCGCCGCCGCCCGTGTTCAACTTCGACGAGGTGCCGCAGGTCGTCGGGAGCCCGTACGAGTACGGCGTCAAGGGCGCGCGCCACGCGATCCTGAACGGCGATCGCGCGACCGACGTCGAGCCGGTTCGGACGCCGTGACCCGCCACGTGCTCGTGATCGCGAACGAGACGGCCGCGTCGGGCAGCCTGATCGCCAAGCTCGAGCAGACCGCAGCGGAGGGCGACCCGCTGGTGACGGTGATCGCGCCGGTGAACCAGCCGAGCGAGGGCTACGTCGTGTACCGCGACACGCGCCGCGCATCGGCCGGGCGGCGGCTCGACCGGACGCTCGAAACGCTGCGGCGCGGGCAGATTCGCGCGAGCGGAATGGTGGTCGAGACCGACCCCGTCGCTGCGGTCAAGGACGCGCTTGCGCAACTCGAGCCGCCAGTGACCGAGGTGATCGTCTCGACGCACCCGAAGGAGCGGTCGGGCTGGCTGAACCGGAACGTCGTCGAGCGGATTACGAAGGCGGCTGGGGAGATCCCGGTCGACCATGTCGTTGCCGCGGAGGCGGAGGCAGACGGCGAGGCGAACGTGCTCGTCGTCGCGAATCAGACCCTCGCGTCGGCACCACTCCTCGAACGGATCCGCGCACGGGCGCAGAGCGGGCCGGCGAGCTTCCTGATCATCGCGCCGCAGGAGCACGCGTCTGCCGAGCAGCAGGAGGCCGAGCGTCGACTGCGGCTGCTCGTCGGCGGGCTACGCGCCGAGGGGATCGAAGCGCACGGGCAGATCGCGCACCCGGACCCGCACACGGCCGCGATCCAGACCGTCCACGACGAGCGGATCGACGAGATCATAGTCTCGACCTTCCCGGGCCAGAAGTCCGGCTGGCTTCGCCGCGACCTCGTCGACCGGTTGCGCCGCGACGCGGGCGTGCCTGTCGACCACGTGGTCTCGAAACCGGTGCGGGAGGAGGTGACCGCCTAGTGGCGACGCACGCCGAGGCGGCCGACCACCACCACGGTCCGCCGATCGCCAACCAGAGCTCGCGCGTCGACTCTCGCGTGCTCGGGATGCTCCTCTTCATCGCCTCCGAGGTCATGCTCTTCGGCGCCTTCTTCACGGCCTACTTCTTCGTCCGCGTCGTCAACGGGATTGCCTGGCCCTCCGAGGGGATCGAGCTGCCGGTGTTCGTGGCCGGGGTGAACACCGCCATCCTCGTCACGTCGTCGTTCACGGTCCACTGGGCGCTCCAGTCGATCAAGCGGGACAATCGCGCAGGAATGCAGGCCGGGCTCGTGCTGACGCTCGCGCTCGGGTTCGTCTTTCTCTTGACGCAGGCGCGCGAGTACTCGCGCGTGGGCTTTGCGCCGAGCGACGGGGCGTTCGGGACGATCTTCTACGGGCTGACCGGCCTCCACGGCGCGCATGTCTTCGTCGGGCTGATGCTGCTCACGTTCGCGACGATCAGGGCGTTTCGGGGCCACTACTCGGCGGCGCACCACCACGGTGTCGAGATCCCCGGGATCTACTGGCACTTCGTCGACGTCATGTGGATCGTGGTCTACACGACGATCTACATTCTCTAAGGAGAGCCATGCAGAACCCGTTCCGGAGCGAGGCCGAGGCATTCCGCTTCTTGATCCGGACGATTGCCTACTTCGCCGTGATCGCGATCGCGGCGCTGATCCACACCTGGCTTGGCCTGGCGGTGTTCGTCGTGGCGACCGGCGTCATCGTCTGGTGGCTCTTCTTCCGCGGCGACGCCGAGCGGCCCATTCAGACCGGCCCGGCGCGCCACGGCGGCGTAGGGGAGCGCCGGATCCTCGTCGTCGCGAACGAGACCGTGGGCGGTGCGACGCTCCGCGACCGCATTCGCGAACGGTCTGAGGGCGTCCGCGCGGAGGTGCTCGTCGTCGCGCCCGCTTTGAACACGCCGATCCGGCACTGGGCCTCCGACGAGGACGGCGCTCGGGCGGTGGCAAAGACGCGCCTCGAGGAGTCGCTCGGGCTGCTGCGCGCGGGCGGCGTCAACGCGCGCGGCGAGGTCGGAGACGCGGAGCCGCTGCAGGCGATCGAGGACGCGCTTCGAACGTTCGGAGCGGACGAGATCATCATCTCGACGCACCCGGAGGGCCGTTCGCAATGGCTGGAGCGCGGCGTCGTCAGTGCGGCGCGCGAGCGTTTCACCGTCCCGATCACGCACGTTGTCGTTGACGTCGACGCCGACCGCGAGGACATCCGCTAGACCTGTCCGAAGCGGCCAACCCCGAACGGAGCACCAGGCAGGTCCGAAAAGACGCGGCTACTTGCGGCTCTCGAAGACGAACTTCGCGAGCGCCTGGATCTGCTCGTCGGTCAGTTGGCCTTCGAAGGGTGGCATGCCGCCGCCGCCCTTTCGGATCTGCTCGGCGATCCGGTCCGCAGCGAGGGAGCTCTGGTCGAGGTTCGGCCCGACCGTCCCGTTCGCCCCGGCTGCAGCGAACGTGTGGCAGCCGGCGCAGTTCGACGTGAAGAGCGCCTTCGGGTCGCCCGCAGAGGCGTTCCCGGCCTGCTGGCCGGCCTGCGCGATCGCCTCCGGATTCGCCGCGGCCGACGCCACGTAGCTCGCGATCGCCTCGATCGCCGCATCACGCTCCGGCTCGCTGTACTCGTTGGACGGAAAGAGCGCCTCGGGCTTCGGCATCGGCTCGATCGGAAAGCGAATCTGCCCGAGCACGACCGCGCGGATCGCGGAAACGTCGAATCTTTCAGCGCGCGAGGCAGCGAAGGCGGCGTCCAGCGACGGCCCGATCGTCCCGCGCGCGCCGGCCGCTTTCAGCTCGTGACAGCCCGCGCACTTCTCCTTGAAGAGCTTGCCGCCGTTCGTCCCCGACGACTCGGCATCACCGAGCCCGCCGGTACCGCAGCCGGCGAGGAGCAGAACGAGGAGGAGCGCGCCGCGCCGCAAGCTAGGCGGCGGGTCCAGACGTTTTGAGCTGGTCGACCGCCTCGTCCCGCGTCGAGTAGATCGTGAAGACGCGGTCGAGCCCGGTGATCTCGAAGATCTTCGTGATGTTGCGGTCGCTGCAGACGAGCGAGAGCTGACCGTCGTTCGTGCGCAACCGTTTGACGCCCCCGACGAGCACCCCGAGCGTCGTCGAGTCGATGAACGTCGTGTTCGAGAAGTCGACGATCACGTGCTTGCCGCCCTGCGAGATCACGTCCAAGAGCTGCTGCTTGAACTCCGGCGCCGTGTAGAGGTCGACCTCTCCTGCAAGCGAGATCACGTACGCGTCGTCGTCCAACTCCTCGGTCTTGATCTCGAAGTTCATCGCTTCCCCCGTGTTCGCGGCTGCCTCAGGACGCGCGGAGTCTACCCCTCCGGAGCGGGCGCCAAGCGCTCTTCGAGCTGTGCGATCCGTTCGGTGACCGCCGGGGCCGACTGGTCCTCGGGCGCTAGCTTCAGGAAGCGCTTGTAGGCGGCGATCGCGGTCGCCAAGTCGTTCGCCGCCTCGGCGGTCTGGGCGAGCTCGAACTGGATCGCCGAGTCGTTCGGCTGAGCCGTGGCGACGACCTTGTAGGCGGCCACGGCGCTCGTGAGGGCATCCGTCATCTTCGTGAAGGCTTCGTTGAGAGCCACGTTGTGCCGGCTCGAGAGCGCGTCGGTGATCGGGTCGCTCGCGAGGGCGCTTCCGATCTTCGACTCGGACGACGGCTGGAAGACCGCGCCTGGGACGTCGTTCTGGAGCCCGAGCTGCGCGAGCTGGGCTTGGGTGCGGTACTGGTCGGCCTGCTGCAGGTAGAGCGCCGCGAGCTCCCGTTGGGAGTCGATGTCGCTCGGCTCCAGCTCCAAGTACTTGGCGAGCGGCGCGATCGACTCGTCCGACTTCTGCTGGTTCTGCAGCGCGGTTGCCAGGTCGCGGTAGGCCTGCGCGTCCTTCGGATTGTCCGCGATCCGGTCACGGGCGTCGTTCTCGGACGGCCCGCCGGCGACCCCGTCGTTCTGGAGCAGGATGTCCTGGAGGCCGCCGAAGCCGGTCCCCACGCCGAAGAGCACGAAGCTCGCCGTGAAACTGATGGCCAGGAAGACGAACACCCACTTCGCGCGGTTCCGGAGCCGCGTGAAGAAGAGAGCGTCGTTCGGATCTACGGGAGCCCGCGAACCGGCTCGGCCGCCGCCACCTCGAGCATTCGTGCGCGCGCGCGGGACACTGCGACGGTCAGCTCGTGCCACTCCGTGACTCCCTTCTCGTAGCGAATGTCCTCTGGACGAGTGTGAAGAGTACGCGCTCGGGGAGGCGCCGAACCAGGGATGGGGGTACCGATCTCGTGCTCGAGGCCCAGCGGCGGGCCGACGCTCGGGGTCCCTACTTGACGCCGACCAAGGTGAGCTTGCGCTGCACCTTGTTGCCGTTCACGTCGCCGACCTCGACCTCGAGCGTGTACGTGACGCCGCGGGCAGGCGTGAACCGCGGCCGGATCGTGATCCAGCCGTCGATCCCGATCGTCGTGACCGGTTGCTCGACGACGAGCAGGCGCCCCCGCTGGAAGACCTTGTACGTGAGCCCGACGCGCGAGCCGGCGCCGCTCCGATAGGCGAGCTTCGTCGTGGGCACGCGGACCACGGGATTCGCGACACCGCCCTTGACAGTGACGAACGCGTTGCGCGCGTCGAGCGGCTTGGCCACCAACGAGAAGGTGTCGAACGCCGGCTTCTCGAGCCCGAACTGTGTCATCAGCCCGCTCTGCCACGCGTTAACGGGGTTGTCGCGGATCGCGAACCAGATCAGCATCCCGACGCGCGGGTTGCGTCGCGTCATGGTGACGGCGGTCCGGATGTACGCCGCCTGCTGGGCGTACGTCACGCCCTTCGGGTCCTCGGGCCGCGTCTCGTGCCCGTACTCGGTCAGCCAGATCGGTGTGTTCTTCCGGCCGAACCACTTGTCGAGCTGGGTGCCGAACTTCGTCAACGTCGTCATCGACACGTTGGGCCAGCGCACGATCTGGGTCGGCGGCTGGTTCGCGGGCGACGAGTACGGATGGTGTGCGTAGGCGTCGAAGCGCAGCTTCGGCCGTGCCTTCGCGAGCAGTTCGGCGAATTTGCCCGGCGAGTGCGTGTCCGAGACGCCTGCCTTCTTCTTGTCGCGGCCGCGGGCGGAGGTCTCGCCGATCGCGACCTGCGCCCGCGGCGAGCCCTGCTTGAAGCCGGTGTAGGCAGCGCGGTAGAGCTTCGCGTAGTTCGCGGGCGCGACGGAACGGCCCTTCGCGTCGAACTGGGGGGTCAGGAACAGGTTGAGGTTCGGCTCGTTCCAGACCGAGTAGAAGCGGACGAACGGGTAGCCGCGGTTGCGGCCGGAGTAGCGATTCGCGAGCGCGCGCGCGAAGTTCTGGATGTCGGCGAGCCGGCGCGGGAGGCGGTTCTTGGCCGGGCCCGCCCAGGTCGGCGTGCCCCAGATCGTCAGCATCACTTCGATGTCGCGGTCCTCGGCCTGGCGCACGAACTCGTCGAGGTCCTCCCAGCGGTAAGCCGGGTCGAACGGGTTCGTGGCGTTCGCGGGTCGCCTCGGCGCCGTGTTGAACCAGTAGACCGTCGTCTTCATGATCGTCGCGTTCGCGTGGACGGCTCGGTCGCGCATGAAGAAGCGCTCGGGGAGCCACCGGAAATAGGGGTCGTCCTGGAAGCCCATCCACATGCGCGGCGCCGCGCTTGCGGCTGCCGGCGCGACGAGCGCAGCGAGAACGAGCAGTAGGGCTAGGCGGGAGAGGCGGGTCAACGGCGGCATCCTCCGATCAGACGAGCAAACGCGCCGGACGGTAGCGAGCAGACGTTCGGATTTCGTAAGGCCGCCCCTAACGAGCGGGCGCATCCGCCTGCTCCCAGCGCCGCTCCATGTAGGTCGCGATCCAGATCGAGATCTCGAAGAGGAGGATGATCGGGATCACCTCGAAGAACAGGGAGACTGCGTCCACGGTCGGCATGGCAACGGCGACCAGGATCCCGATGAACCAGGCCATGCGGCGGTTCCTCCGCAGCTGGTCGGTCGTCAGGATCCGCAGCCGCACGAGCGCGAGGATGAAGACGGGCAGCTCGAAGACGAGACCCATGACGAAGAGTGCCAGCGTTACGAACGAAAAGTAGTAGCTCGCGCGAATCTGGATGTCGTAGAGCCCGGAATCGAACCCGGTCAGGAAGCCGATCGCCTTCGGCAGGACGACGAAGTACGCGAAGGCGACGCCCGCGGCGAAGAGGATGGTCGCCGCGACCGAGAAAACGGCGACGACCCGCTGGGCGTTCTCCTCGACCGCCGGGGCCAGGAAGCTCCAGAGCTGGTAGAGGACGACGGGCAGCGCCAGAGCGAGCGCCGCGAACGCCGCGACCTTCACCGAGGTCGTGAACGGCTCGACAACTCCAAGTGTGACAAGCCTCTTGTCGTCCGGAAGGGGACGGGTCAGCAACTCGATTAGCCGCTCGTGGAACGCGAACGTGAGCGGGAAGAAGAGCGCGACCGAGCCGAGAGAGATCAGGAGGCGGGTGCGAAGCTCGCCGAGGTGCTCGACGAGCGTCGCCTCTTCGCCGTGCGCAAGGCGCCTCGGCAGGCGTCCGCGCGGCACGAGGCGCTAGACGGAGTCGCGCTCGCGCGCGGTGACGACTGGGTCGTTCTCGTCCACCGGCGGTTCCAGCTGGCGGAAGTCGTCGTCGTTGCCCTTGCCCGAGACCCCGTCCTTGAACTCGCGCATACCGCGGCCCAGCGAGCGCCCGAGCTCCGGCAGCCGCTTGGGCCCGAAGATCAGGAGCGCTGCGAGCAGGACGATCACGATCTCTGTGATGCCGATGTTTGGCACGAGACTGAGGGTACCAGGGTCCCGGTACAATCCAGCCGCGGGGGGTACTTACCACTCGTAACCTTTCGAAGGGGATGTTTTGGCCCTGCTGGAGCTGAAAAACCTGCACGTCGCGCTCGAGGACGGAACGGAGATCGTCAAAGGCGTCGATCTCTCCGTCAGCCCCGGCGAGGTGCACGCGGTCATGGGCCCGAACGGCTCGGGAAAATCGACCCTCGCGTACGCCCTGATGGGCCACCCGGCCTATGAGATCACCGAGGGCCGGCTCATCTTCGACAACGAGGACCTGACCGAGGCCGGCGC
>JACCTU010000020.1 GCA_013812235.1 Actinomycetota bacterium
CGCACGGGAAGCGCTCGCGTGCGGCGGCGAGTCCGGGGAGGTCGTACGACGACTGCGGCAGCACAGCGTCGACTCCCTCCCGCTCGGAAACGTCGACCAGAGCGTCGGCGAATCCCGGGTCGTCGCCGGGTGGCACGACGTGGAACGCATCGCAGAGGTGACGCCCGACGGCGAGCGCCGCCATGTCGGTTCCCACGACGCGGACACGACGCTCGCCGTTCTCGCGCAGCGCGCGCACGAGCGCCGTGGTGCCGGGCGACCCGGAGGCCGTGACGAGGACTGTCAGGTCCCTCACGTCAGGTCGATCCGGTCGGCAGCGAGTCGCTCGAGGTCGTGCTCGCGCTCTGCGTCGAGCATCGCGAGCATCGTCTCGCGCATGGTCTCGCCCGGGTAGACCCAGATCTCGGGATGCGTGAGCAGCTGCAGCCACTCGAACTCGCCCGCCGCGAGCTCCGCGTGCGGGCAGCCGGCGCGCCAGTGGTGGTTCGAGTCCGAGCGGTAGTGATCCCGCGAGAACCACGGCTCGGACATGACGTTGACTGCGCCCTCCACCAGTCCGGCCATGAACTCGGGGTCCGGGTTGTGCCATGCGACCACAGGGTCGAATCGCCCGTCGAGGTCGAGGTTCGGGTTCACCGCGTGGTGCCCGACGCGGTGCCCGAGGGCGCGCAGGCGCTCGAGCGCGCGCTCGCCCTCCTCCGACGCGAGGTTGTAGAAGAGGCTCCGCGTCATCAGGAAGTAGGTGGCCTGTGTGTCGGCCTCGGCCTCGAGCTCGGCGAGCCGCAGCGCCGCCTCGAGCGACAGATCGACGTCGTGGCGGAGAAACAGGTCTCCCGGCAGCGGTGAGCGGTCGAAGGTCGCGAACCGGTACCCACCCGCCTTCGCGGCATCGAGCAGCTCGCGGTAGTGCGCCAGGTCGAACGCGCAGCTCACTCGACCACCACGTCCACGAGCTGCGCCGCCGCCTCCGCGCGCTCGAGCGCCTCGACGTTCGTGTCCGCGATCGCGATCACGTAGCCGCGCCGGTCGCCGTCGAGTCGCACGGGGCGGATCGTCTCACCCACGGAGAGGTAGAGGTCGGCCTGCACGACGCCCGGAAACGCACTCACCTTCTCGAGGCTCCCGATCTCGGTCACCGTCCCGGTCGGAAGCGGGCCCGGCGAGGCGGTGAGGAAGCGGATCGCGAGCGGTTGTGTGAAGCGCGGGCGCGCCACCTCGTCGGGAACCTCCTCGCCGAGCGCCTGGCGCAGCGCGATCTCGACGAGGTCGACGCCGACCGCGTGGCGCGCGAGGTCGGCCATCTGGCCGCCCGGGATCCGAGCGGCGACCTCGATCACGAGCACACGCCCGTCGTCCGTCGCGAGGAGCTGCGGGAAGGCGATTCCGTCGCGCAGACCGAGCGCGTGGACGGCGTGCACTGCCACCCGTTCCGCTTCCTCGAGCTGGTCCGCATAGATCGTCGCCGGGTAGACGTGGATCCAGCCGACGCCGAAGCCGATCCCAGGCGGGCGCAGCCGGTCGGAGAGCGTGAGCGGGAACGCCTCGCCGTCGCGCACGATCACGAGTCCGTTCAGCTCGAGCCCCTCGACGTACGACTCGATGATCGCCTCGTCCGTCGGTGACTCCGCCAGAGCGACGTGGAGGTGCCGTTCGAGATCGTCAGCGGTCTCGAGCCGGAAGACGCCGCGCTGGCCGCCCGAGTCCGCCGGCTTCAGCACCGCGGGCAGGCCGACCCGCTCGAGCGCGGCGTAGCCCTCGTGCACGTTTCGCACCGCCGCGAACTCCGGCTGGGGCACACCCGCGTCGGCGAGCACGCGCCGCATCGCGATCTTCTGCGTCATCACGTACGCCGTCTCGGTGCTGATCCCGGGCAGGCCGAGCGCCTCCGCGACCGCGGCGACGACGGGCACGGCGCGGTCGGCCGAGATCGTGAGCACGCCGTCGACTGCGTGGCGACGGGCGACCTCGATCACCGTGTCGACGTCGCTGAAGTCGACGACCTCCGCGACGTCCGCCTCTGCGAGCCCGGGGGCGTCCGGGTTGCGG
>JACCTU010000027.1 GCA_013812235.1 Actinomycetota bacterium
CTCCGTGCCAACGGAATCGACGTCGGCGTCGACCGCGAGCTCTTCGACCGGCGCCGGCGCGTGAAGAGCGGCGCCGAGCTCGAGGGGATGCGGCGCGCGCAACGCGCGGCGGAGGCGGGGATGGGGACGGCGCGCGCGATGCTTCGCGACGCGCTCGCCGGAGGCTCGACGATCACGGTCGAAGAAATCAAAGCGGCGATCCTGCAGCGCTTCCTCGACCTGGGCGCGAGCGCGGATGAGCTGATTGTCTCCCACGGTCCGCAGTCCGCGATCGGCCACGAGGCCGGGTCGGGCGAGATCCTGCGCGACGAGCCGGTGGTGATCGACCTCTTCCCACGTGACAACGAGTCCGGCGTCTACGCCGACATGACGCGGACGTTCGTCTTCGGCGAGCCGAGCGACGAGCTCCGCGACTGGTACGGGCTCTGCAAGCAGGCGCTCGACCGCGCGCTCGGCGAGATCCGTGCGGGCGTCACGGGCCGTTCGATCTTCGAAGGGACGTGCGAGATCTTCGAGGCGGCGGGTTATGCGACACCGCGCAAGAAAGACGAGGGCGTCCCCCTCGAGGAGGGGTTCATCCACTCGCTCGGGCACGGCGTCGGGCTCGAAGTGCACGAGGCGCCCTTGCTCGGGCTGCTCGGCACCGATCCGCTCGTCGCGGGCGACGCCGTCAGCGTCGAGCCGGGGCTCTATCGGCCCGGATTCGGCGGCCTTCGCCTGGAAGACCTCGTCATCGTTACGCAAGACGGTTGCGAGAACCTGACCGACTTCCCGTACGAGCTGACGCTGTGACGACGCCCGCGATCGAGACGATCCTCACCGAGGACCGCCGTTACCCGCCGTCCGAGGGTTTCGCCGCGCAGGCGAACGCACAGCCGGCCATCTACGACGAGGACTTCGAGACGTTTTGGGAGCGCGAGGGCCGCGAGCGGATCTCGTGGTTCGAGCCGTTCACGCAGCTCTACGAGTGGAAGCCGCCGTACGCGAAGTGGTTCCTCGGGGGGAAGACGAACGTCGCCTACAACTGCGTCGACCGCCATGTCGAGGCGGGGCTCGGCGACAAGGTCGCGTTCCACTGGGAGGGCGAGCCGGTCGACGAACGGCGCGAGATCACCTTCGCCGACCTCCAGCGCGAGACGACCAAGCTCGCGAACGCGCTGAAGGCGCTGGGCGTGCGCAAGGGCACCGCCGTCGGCATCTACATGGGGATGGTCCCCGAGACGCCGATCGCGATGCTCGCCTGCGCGCGCATCGGCGCGCCGCACACGGTCGTCTTCGGGGGTTTCTCTGCCGACTCGCTCTCCGACCGCCTGCGGGACATGGAGTGCGAGGTCCTGATCACCCAGGACGAGGCGTGGCGGCGCGGGACGACCGTGCCGCTCAAGCGCACCGCGGACGAGGCGGTCGCGGCGTCGCCTTCGGTGAAGAGCGTCGTCGTTCTGCGCCGCACCGGCAACGAGGTGCCGATGCAGGACGGCCGCGACCACTGGTGGGACGACATCGCGATGGACAAGACGGCGTGTCCGTGCGAGCCGATGGACGCCGAGGACCTCCTCTACCTCCTCTACACGAGCGGGACGACGGCGAAACCGAAGGGGATCGTCCACACCACCGCGGGGTACCTCACCGGCGTCGCGACGACGCACCACTACATCTTCGACGTCAAGCCGGACTCCGTGTACTGGTGTGCCGCAGACGTCGGCTGGGTCACCGGTCACAGCTACATCGTCTACGGGCCGCTCGCGAACGGCACCACCGGCGTCCTGTACGAGGGCACGCCCGACTTCCCCGACAAGGACCGCTGGTGGGAGATCGTCGAGCGCTACAAGGTCGACATCCTCTACACCGCACCGACCGCGATCCGGGCGCACATGAAGTGGGGCACCGAGCACGCGGAGAAGCACGACCTCTCGTCGCTGCGCCTGCTCGGCTCGGTCGGCGAGCCGATCAACCCGGAGGCGTGGGAGTGGTATCGCCGGCACATCGGCGGCGGCCGCACTCCGGTCGTCGACACGTGGTGGCAGACCGAGACCGGGATGATCTTGATCACGCCGCTGCCGGGGGTCACGACGACGAAGCCAGGCTCGGCGACAAAGCCGTTCCCGGGCGTCGACGCAGCGGTGTACGACGAGCAGGGGAACGAGGTTGGTCCGGGCAGCGGGGGGTACCTCGTGCTGAGGCGGCCGTGGCCGGCGATGCTGCGCGGGATCCACAAGGCCGACGACCGCTACCGGGAGACGTACTGGTCGAAGTACGACGATGTGTACTTCGCGGGCGACGGCGCCCGGATCGACCGTGACGGCGACTTCTGGCTGCTCGGGCGAGTCGACGACGTGATGAACGTCTCCGGGCACCGTATCTCGACGATCGAGGTCGAGTCTGCGCTCGTCGACCACCCGAGCGTCGCCGAAGCCGCGGTCTGCGGGCGCACCGACGCGCAGACAGGGCAGGCGATCGTCGCGTACGTGACGCTGAAGGGCAGCGAAGAAGCATCGGTCGAGAAGCTCGAGGAGCTCCGGAACCACGTCGCCCGCAAGATCGGCCCGATCGCCAAGCCGGCGAACATCGTCTTCACGCCCGAGCTGCCGAAGACCCGCAGCGGAAAGATCATGCGCCGCCTTCTCCGCGACGTCGCGGAGGAGCGGACGCTCGGCGACACGACGACGCTTGCCGACCCTGCGGTGGTCGAGGAGATCCGCGACCGCGCGGCGAGCGAGAAGACGGAGGAGTGACCCTTCGGCGTGAAGCTGCTGGCGCTCGCCGCACTTGCGCTCCTCACCGCCGCCCCCGACCCCACCGCCCTCCAGGCCCGGTACGACTCCGCGCGCGACCGTGAGGAACGCGCGCTGCGCGCGGGCGATCGGGCCGGCGC
>JACCTU010000028.1 GCA_013812235.1 Actinomycetota bacterium
ACGCCGCAGCTCGCGGCGCTCGGGGCCGCTGGGCTCGTGCTCGGCGGCGTCTTCGCGATGTTCAACTTCCTCGCGTACGGAACGACCTCGCAGGTCACGCGAGCGGTGGGCGCGGGCGCGCGGGAGACCGCGGACCGGCTCGGCGCGCAGGCGTTCTGGCTCTCGTTCGCGATCGGGACCGCGCTCGCGGTCGCGCTCGGCCTCGCCGCAGAGCCCATCGTCGAGTTGATCGGCGTCGACGGGCAGACCGCGGAGTACGCCGTCCAGTACCTGCGGATCGCGGTGGTCGGGCTGCCGTTCTCGTTCCTTTTGCTCGGTGGCCAGGGCTACTTCCGCGGCGTCTCGGACCTGCGGACGCCCCTTCTGATCGAGGTCGTCGCGAACGGCGTGAACATCGTGCTCGTGATGCTCTTCGTCTACGGCTTCGGCTGGGGGATCCAGGGCTCGGCCGCCGGCACGGCGATCGCTCAGGCAGGCATGGGCCTCGCGTTCCTCGCCTGGATGCTCCACGTCACGCACGGGAGGTTCGGGTTCAGACTCGATCTCCTGCGGCGGCTGCTGGGAGTCGGGCGGCACCTGTTCGTGCGGACGACCTCGCTCTACGCGTCGTTCCTCGTCGCGGGTGCGGTCGCCGCGCGGTTCGGCGACGCCTCGCTCGGTGCGCACCAGGTCGCGATCCAGCTCTGGTTCTTCCTCGCGCTCCTGCTCGACTCCGTCGCGATCGCGGGCCAGGTGATCGTCGGCCGGATGCTCGGTGCCGGCGATGCGGAAGGCGCGTTCGCGGCGAGCACGCGCATGATCGTGATGACGGTCTACCTCGGGCTCGGCTTCGGGGCGCTGATGCTCGCGCTCGAGGACGTCCTGCCGCGGATCTTCACGAGCGATCCCGCCGTGCTCGAGCAGGCGCACGAACTGTGGCCGATCTTCGCGCTGATGCAGCCGTTGAACGGCGCGGTATTCGCGCTCGACGGGATCCTGATCGGCGCCGGAGACGCCCGTTACCTGATGTGGTCGATGCTCGGCTCGATGGCGGCAGGGGTCTCGGTTGCGCTCGCCGCGCTCCACCAGGATTGGGGGATCGCGGGCGTCTGGTCAGCGCTGTTCGTGCTGATCTGCGTGCGCCTCGTGACGCTAGGGGTCCGCTTCACGCGGAAGCGGTGGCTGGTGACCGGCTGGGCTTGACCTTCTCGACCCAACGCTTGAGTCCGGCGTAGGACTGCCACATCGGCATTGCACGCTCGACTGCCTGCAGGTCGTCGCCGTCGAGCTCGCCAAGCCCGGCGTGCGCCCGCTCGACGAACTCGTCCTGCGTCGCACCGTCCTCGACCACGTGCTCCCACTCGCCCAGCCGGTCGCGAAGCTCGCCCAGATGCCGCTCGATGTCGTCGAAGACGCCGAAGTGCACGAGCGCGAGCCGCTTCGGGGCGCGGCGTTCGAGCTCGTCGAGTGTCGCGTACCACGCCGTAACGTCGACGTCGGGCGGGGGAGTCGGCGGCATGACGAGCCGGCTCGGCGCGATCCGGACCCCGGCCGCATCGCCCGCGTAGAGCGTGCCGTCTTCGTGCGCGAAGCAGACGTGGTGAGAGGCGTGTCCGGGGCTGGCGAAGCACGCGAGACCGAGGACCTCGTCTCCGACGATGCGGACGTTCGCCTCCGGCACAAGTGCGAGCTCCCCCCAGAGCTCGTCGAACGCGTGGCCGTAGAGCCTGCGCGCGCTCGCCTCGAGCCGCGAAGGGTCGACGAGGTGCGGGGCGCCGATCGCCGAGACGTGCACCTGGACGTGCGGGTGCTCGCGGACGATCGTTCCGGCCGCGCCGGCGTGGTCGAGATGGATGTGAGAGAGCAGCAGGTGCCGGACGTCCGCGAAATCGACGCCGCGCTCTTGCAGACCGGCCTCGAGCGCGGGAAGCGCCGACGTTGGTCCGCAGTCGAACAACGCGGTTCCGTCGCTCGTCTCGACGAGGTACGCGCCGATCACGCGCTCGACGCCCTGGTGGTGGAGGTCGATCGGCGCGACTGGGGCGCTCACGCGCCGGCGGCCGCCGTGGAGAGCACGAGCGCGAGCTCGAGGTCCTCGATCAGGTCCTCGGCCGACTCGATTCCGACGCTCAGCCGGATCAGGTTCCGGGGCGCGGCGAACGGCGCCTCGGCGGTCGAGGCGTGCGTCATGCGGGCGGGGTGCTCGATGAGGCTCTCGACGCCGCCGAGCGACTCAGCGAGCTGGAACAGCTTCGTCCGCCCAACCATCTCGACGGCTTCCTCCTCAGAGCCGACGAGGATCGAGATCATCCCGCCGAAGTCGCGCATCTGGCGCGCTGCGATCTGGTGGCCGGGGTGGGTCGGCAGTCCGGGGTAGAGCACTCGCTCGACGAGCGGATGGCGATCGAGGTACGCGGCGATCGCGTGTGCGTTCTCGCAGTGCTTGCGCATGCGGACAGCGAGAGTCTTGATCCCGCGCAGCACGAGCCAGCTGTCGAACGGACCCGGGATCGCGCCGAGCGACTTCTGGAGGAAGTAGAGGCGCTCGGCGATCGTCGGGTCGTTTGTGGCGACGAAGCCGCCAACGACGTCGGAATGGCCGCCGAGGTACTTCGTCGTCGAGTGGACAACGGCGTCGGCGCCGAGCGACAGCGGCTGCTGGAGATACGGCGAAGCGAACGTGTTGTCGACGACGAGGATCGCGCCGACCTCGTGAGCGGCCTCTGCGGCCGCAGCGATGTCCACGATGTTCAGCATCGGGTTCGAAGGCGTCTCGATCCAGACCATGCGCGTGCGCTCGTCGAGGTGCTCGCGGAGGTTTCCGAACTCGTCCGCGGGGACGTAGTCGAAGAGGTAGCCCTTCGGCTCGTAGACCTGAGAGGTCATCCGGTAGACGCCGCCGTAGACGTCAGCGATCAGCACGGTGCGGTCGCCCGGGTTCAGCAGGTGCATGAGCGTCGTCGTCGCGCCGATGCCCGAAGAGAACGCGATCCCGTGCTCGGCACCCTCGAGCGAGGCGAGGCACAGCTGCAGCGCGGTGCGGGTGGGGTTCGCGACGCGCGAGTAGTCGTAGCCCTTGTGCTCGCCGACCGCCTCCTGAACGTACGTGGAGGTCTGATAGATCGGCACGATCACCGCGCCCGTCGCCGGATCCGGCTCCTGCCCCTCGTGGATCGCGCGCGTCTCGAAGTCCACGCAGCGATTGTAGTGAGCGGCGCCCCGTTCGAGTCGGCGGGACGCCGCTCGGGCTCAGCGCACGTCCGGGTCGACCTCGTCGGCGCGCTGTGACGTCTTTTGCGCCGCTTCGCGTTCCCGGCGAGCCTCCTCGGCGCGCTGCTCGGCGAGCTCCTGGCGGCGGCGTGCCTCTTCAGCCTCGCGCTGGGCCTCCTGCTGGGTGCGGTCCGCCTTCTCTTCGCGGACTGAAGCCCGGTCGCGGAGGACCCCCGCCTCGCTGCGACGCGATTCGACCTTGCTGCGTTTGCGGCCGGTCGCGGCCACCACGGCCGCGATCACGACGACCGCTGCGATGACCAGAATGATCCAGACCCAGGTGTCCATCAGTCCTCCACCCGCGCGTCTCGGTCGCCGTAGTACGCACCGAGCTCGGCGCGGTAGTCCTCGTCGGCCTTTCGCGACTCGTCGTACTCCGGCGCGTTCTTGATCTCGTCCTTCGTGCGGTTCACGTACACCTTCTCCTCGTCGAGGTCAACGCGGTCGATCACGCCTGCCGGAAGCAGCACCTTCTTCCCGAAGATCCACGTGCCCGTGTCGACCACGATGCTGCTCGTGCCAGCGTCGTCGGTCGCCTCGTCGATCTTGCCGATCTCGCCGTCGGTGGCCTCGACGTCGAGGCCGACGAGCGCGTTCCCGATCAGCGCGCTGTCGCGGTAGGTCCAGAGGTCGGTCGTCGACATGAGCCCTCCCTTTCAACTCGGTTGAAACCTGCTAGGACGACGGTCAGGGTACCCGGCGCCGTCGAAGGCAAACGGTCAGCGCTCGACGCGCTCCGCTCCCAGGCAGGCCGCGAGGTCGTCGAGCGCCTCGGGAAGGCGGGAGGTGTCGCCCCAGGCGCCGAGCACGCGGAGCGTCCGGGACTTCGTGTCGAAGACGGGCTCGGCTCTCCCCACGAGACGGTCGCCGACGAGGAGGGGCAGCACGTAGTAGCCGTACTCGCGCTTGAGCTTCGGGACGTACATCTCGAGGCGGTAGTGGAAGTCCCAGAGCGCCTCGGCCCGATCGCGGTCGTGGATCAACCGGTCAAAGGGGGAGACCAGCGTCGCGCGGTCCGGGACGGGCCCGTCCGTCGCCTCCGGGTGCGCGAGCCACCGATCTTTCCGCTTGTCGCGCACGACGCCGAGCGCGCGCAGGCGGCGTTCCGCGGTCAGCTTCTCGGCTCGCGGCCAGGGGAGCGTCTCGGTCTCCGGGTACCACCGCTCGGCGAGATCCCACACGCGCTGGCGGCCGCGTCGCCCCACGATGGCGACCTCGCCACGCGAGCTCAGCACCTCGAGCATGAGGCCCATCTTCCGGTTGCCCCACCAGTCGTGAGGCTCCAGCGACATGCTCGAGTGCGTCTCGATCTCGCGCGAGAGGAGCGGTCCGCGTCGCTCGAGCTCGCGCAGAACGTAGCGCCGGAACGTCGCGTGCTCTTTCACGAAGTTCGCGGACGACGGCACACGGTGGCGGCGGCGCATGCGCGCGCGCAGAACCGGAAGATCCTCGGCGGGCCAGAGGAACGCCCGCCACTCGATCAGCTTCCGTTCCTCCCAGAGCAGCCGGTCGAGCTCGGCGCGGTCGTACGCGCTGCCGAGGCGGCTCCAGAGCACGAGGTGCTGCGGAGGAGCGACCGTCGAGATCGGGTCGAGTTGCAGGTAGCCGAGCCGGCGCACGGTGTCGAGGACGTCCGTCGCGGAGCCGTCCAGCAGCTGCGCCCGGACCGCGATCCGCCGCGCCTCGTCCCGCGTAACCTCGACCCCCGTGGTCTCGCTCATCGAGTTCGTTCTAACGCATCTGCCCTCGCCGCCCGCGCAAGTACTGGAGGTCGGCTGCGGACAAGGGGAGCTCGCGCTCGCTCTCGACGCGGCCGGCTACGAGGTCACGGCGATCGACCCGGCCGCCCCCGACGGCCCGATCTTCCGGCGGATCAAGCTCGAGGAGCTCGAGGACGACGCCCGCTTCGACGCGGTCGTCGCGAGCGGCGTCTTCCACCACATGGGCGAGAACCTCGAGTCGAACCTCGACCGCGTTGCGCGCGTCCTCGAGGGCGGGGGGCCGTTCGTGCTCGACGAGTTCGGGCCCGACCGCCTCGACGAGCCGACGGCCGCGTGGTACGAGGGGCAGCGGCTGATCCTCGCCGCGGCCGGCTATCCGAGCGAACGTCCTGGCGCCGAGCAGTGGGCGCAGCACCACGACTCCGTCACCCCCTCTGACGTCCTGCTCGCCGCGGTTCGGAGCCGCTTCGACGAGCAGGTCTCGGAGGACGTGCCCTACCTCTGGCGCTACCTCGGCGGCGTCGCGAGCGCCGAGCTCGAGGAGTCGCTCGTCACGATGGGCGCGATCAAGGCGCTCGGCTTCCGCTTCGTCGGAATGCCGCGGGGCGAGACGGCGTTTCAATCATTGTGACCGATCTCGACCGGATCTTCGGCCCTGTTGCCACGAGCACAGGCTGCGCTGCTGCGATGCGGGAGACCCTCGAGCACGTCGTCCAGCTCGCGGTCGAGCTCGCGCGCGAAGGTCGCGAGGGCCGCAAGATCGGGACGTTGTTCGTGATCGGCGACGTCCAGGCCGTGCTCGAGCAGTCGCAGTCGCTCCTCCTCGACCCGCTGTACGGGCACGCGGACGAGCTGCTGGATGTGAGGCGTCCCGACTTCCGCGAGACCGTCAAGGAGCTCGCGCAGCTCGACGGCGCGTTCGTCGTCAACAAGAAGGGCACGTTCGTCTCGGCCGCGCGCTATATCTCGGTCGACCCTTCGACGTCGCTGCTGCCCGGCCTCGGAACCCGTCATGCTGCAGCGGCGTCGATCACGAAGACCACGCGCGCGGTCGCGGTCGTCGTGTCGCAGAGCTCGATCGTGCGCGTCTACGCGCAGGGAGAGATCCGCGCGGAGATCGTCCCAGAGCTCTTCCTGCTCTCGCGCGACGGCCTCTTCACCGAAGGCGCGGACGTGCGGCAGGTGCCGGAGGCCGGCATCACGTACGCGGTCTCCGACCGCTAGCTGTCGTGCCTACACAGGTTGTGAACGGCTGAGGGTTCTATCCGGCCCTCCTTCGAGGCTGTGGGTCTGCGAAGACCACGCCCACGAAGGTGGGCTCGGATGTATCTGCACGCTAACGCGAAGCTCGGACTGGGTGGCAGGCTCGCGCTCGTCCAGGCGGTCGAGGGCGGTTGCTCGATCAGAAGCGCCGCCGTGCGCTTCAACGTCTCGCCGGCGACCGCGCACCGTTGGTGGCATCGCTGGCGGGGGGCGAGCGAGGAGGCGCGGGCGTCACTGGCCTGCTTGTTCGATCGCTCGAGCAGGCCGCGGCGGAGCCCGCGCGAGTTGCTGCCAGAGCTGCAGGAGGCGATCTGCGCCTGCCGCTGCGAGACCGGCTGGGGTCCGCGCCTGGTCGCTGCGGCGACCGGCTTCGCCCACTCGACCGTCTGGAAGGTGCTCCACCGAGCCGGGATCTCGCGTCCCGAGCGTGCACCGAGGGAGCCGGCTAACCGCTACGAGTGGCCCTGCCCCGGCGACCTGCTGCACATGGACGTCAGCCGCTACGCGCGCTTCGAGCGGCCCGGCCACGCGCTCACCGGCGACCGTTCGCAGCGCTCGCGCCACTGGATGCGCCCCGAAACCAGGGTCGGCTACGACT
>JACCTU010000089.1 GCA_013812235.1 Actinomycetota bacterium
GCTGACCGGCACCGATGCCGACGGTCTGCAGGTCTTTGGCGAGGACGATCGCGTTCGAGCCGACGTGCTTGCACACGCGCCAGGCGAAGAGCAGATCGCCCCACTGCTCCTCCGTCGGGTCGCCGCAGACGGAGACCATCCCCTCGCGGTCCTCGACGTCGAGGTCGCGATCCTGGACGAGCAGGCCGCCGATCACGCGCTTGTAGTCGCGCTCGCCTCGGTCGGCGCGGCGACGCTCGGAGTCGAGCAGGATCCGGGTGCCCTGTTTGACCTTCAGCGCGTCGAGCGCGGCGTCATCGTAGCCCGGCGCAAGCAGGACCTCGACGAACTGCTTCGCCAGAGCCGCGCCGAGCTCACCAGAGGCGAGCCGATTGAGCACGACGATCCCGCCGTAGGCCGAGGTCGGATCCGAGGCGAGCGCCTTCGCGTAGGCCTTCTCGATCGTCGCTGCGAGCCCGACCCCGCACGGGTTCGCGTGCTTGACGATCACGCAGGCCGGAAGCGTGAACTCTGCAGCGAGGAGTCGCGCGGCGGAGAGATCGTTGAGGTTGTTGTACGAGAGCTCCTTCCCGTGCAGCTGCTCGACGCGGGAAAGCAGGTGCACGCGTGCGCCGGCCTCTGCGTAGAACGCGCCGCGCTGGTGCGGGTTCTCGCCGTACGAGAGGTCGAGTACCTTCGTGAACGAGGGGACGATCTGCTCAGGGAACGCCTCGACGTCGGCAAACCAGCGCGCGATCGCCGACTCGTAGGCCGCCGTGGTCGAGAAGGCGGCGGTCGCAAGACTTCGGCGGGTCTCGAGCGAGAGCTCGCCACGCTCGCGCAGCTCGTTCAGAACGGCCGCGTACTGCTCGGGCCGGCACACGGCCGCCACGTGGGCGAAGTTCTTGGCGGCCGCGCGCAGCATCGACGGCCCGCCGACGTCGATCATCTCGACCGCCTCCTCCTCACGCACGCCGTGGCGGGCGGCGATCTGCTCGAACGGATAGAGATTCACGACGACGAGGTCGAACGGCAGGATCTCGTGCTCCTCGAGCGTTGCGACGTCGTCCTCGCAATCGCGGCGCGCGAGGATCCCCGCGTGGATGCGTGGGTGCAGCGTCTTCACGCGCCCGCCGAGCATCTCGGGCTCGGCCGTCACGTCCTCGACCCTGTTGACCGCGAGGCCGAGCTTTTCGATGAATTCAGCCGTGCCGCCGCTCGCGACGAGCTCGCAGCCGACCTCCCCGAGCCCGCGCGCGAGCTCGTCGAGCCCCGACTTGTCGTGGACCGAGATCAACGCGCGCACAGTTCTCGCACCACCTTCGGCAGCAGCCGGTGCTCGACGACCTGGATACGCGTGCGGAGCGTGTCCACGGTGTCGTCTTCCTGCACCGCGACACGCTCCTGCGCGATCACGGAGCCGCTGTCGACGCCCTCGTCGACGTAGTGCACGGTCGCGCCGGTCTCCCGCACGCCCGCCGCGAGCGCATCCTCGATCGCGTGAGTTCCGGGGAACTGCGGCAGCAGCGCCGGGTGCACGTTGATCACGCGCTCGGGGAACCGCTCGAGAAACGACGGCCGCAGCAGGTGCATGTAGCCCGCGAGCACGACCCACTGCACCCCTAGGCCGGCAAGCCAGTCGGCCATCGCCTCGTCGCGCTCCTCGCGGCTCGCGTGTTGGTCGAGGGGGAAGACGGCCGAGGGGATACCCGCCGCTCCGGCCCGTACGAGCGCCGGAGCATCCGACCGGTTCGACGCGACCGCGGCGATCGGCAGCCCCTCGTCGATCAGCGCCTGGAGGTTCGAGCCCTCGCCGGAAACGAGCACGCCGATCACTCGACGAGCCCGATCACGAGACCATCCGACCCGGCAGGCATCACCGCGCAGTAGCCGACCCCGAGGTTGAAGACGCGGCGCAGCTCCTGCTCGTCCGCGTGTCGGGCGAGCCACTCGAAGACCGGCGGCCGCTCCCAGGCGCCCCAGTCGATCTGCAGCTCGAGCCCGTCGGGGATCACGCGGCGT
>JACCTU010000111.1 GCA_013812235.1 Actinomycetota bacterium
GCACATCCGCCGCCGCGCACGCCGCGACGATCGCGTCGAGCCGCTCGCGCTCTGCGTTCGGGATGGTGACCAGCACGATGTCGGGACGCGTTCGCTCGAGCACGCGCGCGATCTCCGCGCTTCCGCCGACCACCGAGACGGCCTGGAGCCGACGGCGCCGGAGGCGCGGGTCGTCGTCGACGAAGCCGACGACGTTCTCTCCCGGTGTCTCGCGCAGCTCGCGGAGCAGGCTGCGCCCGCCTCTCCCGGCTCCGACGATGAGCGTTCGGCGGCGCGTCGTGTGGAACGACGAGAGCCCCCGCGCCGCCGCCCGCTCCCAGAAGCGCGACGCACCGACGAGGACGAAGCAGATGAGCGCGTCGATCACGAACACGCTGCGCGGAAAGTCCCCGAGGTCACGCGTCGCCGCGAGCACGCCGAACGCGACGAACTCGGAGGTGACGACCGCCGCGACGACGGCGACCGCGTCGCGGGCACCCGCGTAACGCCACACACCGCGGTAGAGCCCGAACGGGATGAACGCGAGGTAGCGCGAGACCAACAAGATCGGGAGCGCGGTCGTGAAGATGAACCGCTGCGTGACCGTCCCTTCGCCCTCGACGCGCAACAGGTACGCAGCGAGGAACGCTGCGCAGATCAGCGCGAAGTCGACGACGACCTCGACGAAGCGCCTGCGGTGCACCGCGAAGAACGACGTGCCCGACGAGCGGGCGCGGTCGGCGTCGGAAAGCAGGCTCGCGAACTGCACGAGCAGCGCGAACGTCAGAAGGACGCCGAACAGCGTCACAAGCGTGTTGTTCAGGACGGAGTAGGCGAAGCTCGTCCCCCCGAGCGCTGCTGCGACGAGCGCGAGCAAAACGACCGAACGCTTCTCTGAGAGCCCGTGGTACACGAGCCGGTGCGACGCATGGTCGCGCCCACCCTGGTGAACCGGGCGCCCCTCGAGCAGCCGCACGACGGTGACGAGGGTCGTGTCGAGGATCGGCACGGCGAGGATCAGGATCGGGAGCAGGAGCGTCGCCGCGGTCGACCCTGCGACCTTGTAGCTCGTCAGGAGCCCGAAGCACGCGACGGCGAAGCCGAGCACCTGCGAGCCGGAGTCGCCCATGAACGCCTCGGCGGCGCCGCGCACACGCAGGTTGAAGCGCAGGAAGCCGACGCAGGTGAGCGCAAGCGAGAGCGCCAGCACGAGCACCGTGTCGTTCGGGTGCACGGTCACGGCGTCGAGTGCGAAGTAGCCGGCAGCGATCGCGGCGAGCGTCGCCGCGAGCCCGTCCATGTTGTCGAGTAGGTTGAACGCGTTCGTCATCCCGACGAGCCAGATGACGCCGAGCGGCACCGCGATCCAGTCGCTCCCGATGAGCTCGACCGTGAGCCCGCTCGAGAGCGCGATCGCCGCGGCGCCTACCTGCGCTGCGAGCTTCGCCCAGGCGGGAAGCGCGTACAGGTCGTCGACCAGGCCGACGAGGAAGAGCAGCGCGCAGCTGCCGAGCACGCCCCAGAGCTCCGAGCTCGGCTCGAGCGCGCCGGTCGCCACTGCGACCACGGCGCCGGCGATCAGCCCCGCGAAGATGCCGAGACCGCCGACGACCGGAGTCTCGCGCTCGTGCCAGCGATCGGCGCTAGGCGCAGCGGAGAGGCGGCGGAAGATGGTGGAGCGGAGCGCCGCCCAGATCACCGCGTACGAGGCGGCCAGGGCAGCGACCGCAGCGAGCGCGATCACGAGAGGAAGGGTAGAGGAGGGCTGTTACCGCGTTGTGTGCCTAACCTAGCCTCGTGCGGCCTTCGCTCCTCGAGGTTCTCCGCTGCCCAGTCTGTTCGTCCGAGCTGACCCTGGACGGCGACGGCCTCGACTGCCCCGGCTGCGGCGGCGCGTTCGAGATCGAGGACGGCGTGCCGCGGATGCTCGACGACCGGCTCTCGGGCATTGTGGAGAAACGCCGGGAGATCGACGCGTGGCCGGCCAAGGCAAGGGAGGAGGGCTGGTACGTAAAGGACGACGCCATCGATCTCTTGCTGCCCGCCGTCCCCTGGGACGACCCGACGTGGTCGGCGAACGAGCACTCCTTCAACCTGCTGCTTCGCCGCTACGTGAAGCCCGGCCAGCGGGTGCTCGAAGTCGGTGCGGCCCGTTGCTGGGGGGCCCTCCACATGGTCCCGCGAGGCGTGGACTACGTCGCGACCGACATCCTCGCCGATCCGGTGATCGGGCTCGGGCGGGGCGCGTTCTACGAGCGCCACGTCGGTCCGTTCCAGCGTGTCCAGGCGGACGGCGAGAACCTCCCGTTCGCGGATCGCTCCTTCGACCTCGTCTACTGCGTCGCGAGCCTGCACCACGCGCTGGACGCGCGGAAGATGGTCAGGGAGATGGCGCGGGTCGCTCGTCGTGGCGGCGTCGTCGCGGCGCTCAACGAAGGAACTCGCGCGCCTGGCGCGAGCGAGGACAATCCGCAGCAGTCCTCAGAGAAGGCATACGGCATCAACGAGCACGTGCACACGATGTGGGCCTACGTCGGCGCGTTCGTTTCTGCGGGCGTCGCAATCACGCGGCTCGAGCAGGCGGAGGGCTACGACGTGATCCGGCAGCGCCGCCGGCTGCGCCATGTCTTGCGCGTTCCACTGGTCGGCCGCACGGCCGCGACGCTTGTGACGCAAAACCTGAGCGAGTACTCGGGGATCACGATCTTCGGACGGCGCCTCGTATGAGCACGTACACCGACGTCCTGCGCTACCGCGAACTGTTCGGCTCGCTCTTCCGGCGCGACCTCGAGGCGAAGTACAAGGGAACCGCGCTTGGCCTGCTCTGGTCGCTCGCGAACCCGCTGCTCCTGATGGGGATCTACCTCGTCGTCTTCTCGCTGCTCTGGCAGGTGATCGACCAGGACTACCCGGGACTGTTCCTGCTCAGCGGGCTCGTACTCTGGGTCTTCTTCGCGAACTCGCTGCAGGCCGCCTCGAAGAGCTTGCTCGAGGCTGCGGCGTTGATCCGCAAGACGCGCTTTCCGCGCCAACTCGTCCCGCTCTCCTCCGTGGCGACGAACCTCGTCGCGTTCGTTGTGATGTTCATGGTTGTGCTCGCGCTCAACTTCGCGTTTCTGCCGCGCGTGCGAACGACGGAGTGGGTCGCGATCCCGCTCGCGGCCGTGTTCGTGCTACTCGTCTCGGGGCTTGCCCTCGCGGTCGCGTGCGCGACCGTCGTCTTCCGCGACGTCGAGCACCTCGTGAGCGCGCTGCTCCTCCCTTGGTTCTTCCTGACGCCGATCCTCTACACGATCGAGAACCTGCCGGGTGCGGCGGCCGACTACGGTTGGCTCGCCGAGGTGTTGCGCTGGGGGAATTTCCTCGCGCCGCCGGTGAACGCGATCCGCGATCCACTCTTCTTCGGCGAGTGGCCGGCGGTCGGCGACGTCGCCTACCTCTGCGCAGCAGCGGTCGCGGCGCTCGCGCTCGGCGCGTGGGCGTTCAGCCGCGTCGACGACCGGATGGCAGTCGAACTGTGATCCGTCCGTCGTAGAGCGCCGGCTCGTCGTGGAGCGGAACGGCGGCGGGGAGCCCCGCGACCTCCGTCCACCGCACCCACGCGCCCTCGAGCACCGATGGGCACACGAGCGGGTGCGTAAACCCGGGGACGCGGCCCGGCGGCGTATAGGCGGCGAGCTCGGCTGGGCGACGGCGGCCCCCCACGGAGCCCCCGACGATCCCGTAACCCTCGCGGTGCGCTGCGAGCACGCGCTCGTGCCAGTCGGCGGCGGCGATCGCATCGCCGAGGTGGGCGACGGGAGTGCCCTCGCGGTCGAGCACCTCGACGTCGAAGTCGAGCGTCGCCTCCCCGAGCTCGCCGAACCAGAAGCGGTTCTCGTCGACGACGTCGATCGAGAGCCGGTAGCGGCCGGGCGGGATCGGCGCTCGAACCGCGACGTCGAGAGTGGCTCTTTCGCCCGACTCTGCCCGCACCACGGTGCGGAAACCATCCCAGACGATCGCGTTGCCCAGCTCGTCCAGCCAGTGGTACGAGACGGCGAACCGATCACCGCGCCAAGGCGTGTCGCCCGCGTTTTCGAGCTCCACACGCGCGGTCGCGAGCACCCCGGCGCGCAGTTCGGGCAGCTCGTGCGCGCCCCATCTGACCGCGATCGGCCGTCCCATCCATCATTAGTCTAGGTTGACCATGGAACCGCTCCTCGTGCGCGCCGCCCGGCGCGAGCCGGTCGAGCGCACGCCGGTCTGGTTCATGCGCCAGGCAGGGCGCTCGCTGCCGGAGTACCGCGAGCTCCGTCGGGGCCGCACGCTCTTCGACATCGTCCGCGACCCGGGGCTCTGTGCGGAGGTGACGTTGCAGCCGGTCCGACGCCACGACGTTGACGCTGCGGTGATGTTCGCGGACATCATGCTGCCGGTGCTCGGAATGGGGGTCGACGTCGAGCTCGTCGAGAATGTCGGGCCCGTCGTGCAGCAGCCGATCGTGAGCGCTGCGGACGTCGAGCGGCTGCGCGTCGGCGAGCCCGATCCGTCAATCCTGGAGGCGATCGCGATCGTGCGGCGAGAGCTGCGTGACGACCAGGCCGTCGTCGGCTTCTGCGGCGGCGTGTTCACGGTCGCCGGCTACCTCGTCGAGGGAAAGCCGAGCCGCGACTTCGTCAAGGTCAAGACGCTGATGTACAGCCGGCCGGAGGTGTGGCACGCACTCTGCGACAAGCTCGCCGACACCTTCGCGACGTACGTGCAGGCGAAGGCCCACGCGGGCGCCGACGTCGTGCAGCTCTTCGACTCGTGGGTTGGGGCGCTCTCGGTCGCCGACTACCTGGAGTTCGTCGCGCCGTACTCCGCGCGGATTCTCGCGGCGCTGGACGTCCCGACGATCCACTTCGGCACCGGGACGACGCACCTGCTGCCTGCGATGTCCGAAGCGGGAGGCGACGTGATCGGGCTCGACTGGCGCATCGCCCTCGACGAGGGGTGGGAGCTCGTCGGCGAGGAGCGCGGGGTCCAGGGAAATCTCGATCCCACGCTCCTGCTCGGTCCATGGGAACGAGTCGAGGCCGGTGCTCGCAGTGTGCTCGATCGCGCGGGCGGCCGACCGGGTCACATCTTCAATCTCGGCCACGGGGTGCTGCCGCAGACCCTTCCCGACGTGCTTGGTCGGTTGCGCGAGTTGGTGCACGAGCTGACGACGGAGGTACGCGTCTGACCTCCGCAGTCGTCCTCATGGCCTACGGCTCGCCGGAACGTCTGGAGGACGTTCCGGCGTACTACGCCGACATCCGCGGGGGGCGCCCGATCAAACCGGAGCACCTCGCGGACCTAATCGAGCGGTACCGGCGTCTCGGCATCGAGGACGGGTCGCCTCTGAACGCGATCACCGAGGCGACGCGCGCCTCGCTCGAGCGCGAGCTCGGCATGCCGGTGTTCACGGGGATGAAGCACTGGACGCCGCGGATCGGGGAGGCGGTCGCGCAAGCGCTCGAGACCGGCGCGTCGACGGTCCTCGGCCTCGTGCTCGCCCCGCACTACTCGCCTCTCTCGATCGCGGGCTACCGCCGTCAGGTCGAAGCAGCGCTCGGCGACGGCGCGGAGCTCGCGTTCGTCGAGAGCTGGGGAGCCGAGCCGGGGTTCGTCGACCTGCTCGCGGACCGGGTGCGCGACGCCAAGGCGCACGTCGTCTTCACAGCGCACAGCCTTCCGGTGGAGGGTTCCGGCGACTACGAGGAGCAGCTGCTCGATACCTCCTCGGCCGTCGCGGGGCGGGCGGCGCTCGGCGACAGGTGGTCGTTCTCGTTCCAGTCCGAGTCGCCCACCGGCGTGCCGTGGCTCGGCCCGGACATCCTCGACCATCTCCGCGCGCTTCACGACCGGGGCGAGCGGCGCGTGCTCGCGTGCCCGGTCGGCTTCGTCGCCGACCACCTCGAGATTCGGTGGGACCTCGACGTCGAGGCGGCCGAGCTCGCGCAGGAGCTGGGGCTCGAGTTCGAGCGAATCGAGATGCCCAACGCCGATTCCCGCTTCGTCGACGTGCTCGCGGGTCTGGTGCGACGGGCCCTTTCGGTACCGTCGAGAGCGTGATCCGCCCCGGCGAGATCCGTATCGAGGAGGTGTCGCGCCGCTTTCGGGTCTATCCCAAGGACGCGCGCACGCTCAAGGAGCTGATCGTCACGCGTGGTCGTGGGCGGGGGGAGGACGTCTGGGCGCTCTCGGGCGTGGCGCTCGCGGTCGAGCGCGGCGAGGCGGTGGGGCTGGTCGGGCGGAACGGCTCCGGCAAGACGACGCTGCTGAAGCTGATCGGCGGGATCATCAAGCCGAGCCTCGGTCGGCTCGACGTCGGCGGGCGGGTTGCATCGCTGCTCGAACTGGGCGCCGGCTTCCACCCCGAGTTCACCGGCCGCGAGAACGTGTTCCTGAACGGTGCGTTGCACGGCCTCCCGCGCGCCGAGATCCGCGAGCGGATGGACGAGATCGTCGAGTTCGCCGGCATCGGCCACTACGTCGACCTTCCGGTTCGCACCTACTCGGCCGGGATGTACATGCGACTCGGCTTCGCGGTCGCCGCGCACGTCGACGCAGACGTGCTTCTGCTCGACGAGATCTTCGCCGTCGGCGACGAGGAGTTCCAGCGCAAGTGCTTCGGCCGGATATCCCAGTTCAAGCAGCGCGGTGGCACGATCGTCTTCGTCTCGCACGACGCCGCTTCGGTCGAGCGGCTCTGCGAGCGGGCGGTGCTGCTGCGCGATGGGCTGGTCGACTTCGACGGCGCGACGCACGAGGCGATTCTCCGCTACCGGTCGCACCTCGCGGAGGACCGCGATCCGGCCGAGCGTGGCGCCGGGTTGACCGAGTGGGGGAGCGGCGAGGCGCGAATCGCCGATGTCTCGCTTCAGGGTGCGGACGGCGAGGAGCGGATGCAGTTCGTCGCGGGCGAGCAACTGACCGTGCGCCTCCGCGTCGTCGCCGATCGCCCGGTTTCCCCGCCGCAGCTGCAGTTCGAGTTGCGCGAGTGGGGCGGTGCGCTGATCGCCGGGGGCTCGCACGACACCTCCGCCCTGGGCTGGGACGGCGCCGGCGAGCAGGCCTTCCGCTTCGACGTGGACGAGCTCCCGCTCGCCGAGGGGCGCTTCAGGCTCCGGTTCGGGCTCGTCTCGGCGGACGGCGCGCACCTGTACCACTGGCTCGACGATGCGCTGCGGCTCTACGTGATTCCGCAGGAGCGCGACGCCGGGCTCGTCAGGCTCAAGGGGCGCTGGACGAGGGAGGAGATCAGCGCCCCTGCCGAACTTCACTCCCGATGAGCTCGCGGACCTGCCCCGACTGGCCGCGCCTGATGGAGCTCGCACCCGAGCTCCAGTTCAAGCACTACACGCTCGCCGAGGCGAAGCTCCCGAGCGAGGCCGTCGTGGACATCGGCGACGTCTCGCAGGACACGGTCGCGATCTGC
Organism: Actinomycetota bacterium; assembly: GCA_013812235.1. Taxonomy (GTDB): domain Bacteria; phylum Actinomycetota; class Thermoleophilia; order Gaiellales; family Gaiellaceae; genus JACCTU01. Next base: position 7,427 of record JACCTU010000111.1, read on the forward strand.
TGCGACCTCGAGCGCCACGTCTTCTACGGCGAGCACACGGACCCGGGCGTCGCGGCCGCACTCCGCGCGACGCACTGGTACGACCTGGCGGAATGGTCGACGTCAGGCCAGGGCCAAACCGGCCCGTCCTGATCCGAAGACTCCCCACCCCTTGGGTGGGGAATGGCGGTTCCACCCGCCTCCCGGCGCCGACGGTACCCCCGAATTCGTGCCGTGTCTGCGTCGCTTCGTGCCGGCTTCGTGACGATCGTTACTCCGCCGCGGCGGCTAGCGCTTCCGCAGCGCGAGCACCTGCTCGAGCGGCTTCGTGTTCAGCACGTCCCCGAGCTGCGCGGCGCCGCGCCGCGCCGTCGCAACGGCGAGCCGCATGTTGCCGAGCCCCCGCACAGAGTGCGCGTCCGTGTTGACGCAGATCTGCACGCCCGCCTCGACCGCGAGCCGCACGTGCTCGTCGCGCAGGTCGAGCCGGTCAGGCAGCCCGTTCACCTCGACCGCGACGCCCTCCTCGAGCGCAACCTCTATCGCACGCTCGAGGTCGAGGGCGTTCGGCGGCCGGTGGTTGATCAGCCGCCCGGTCGGGTGCGACAGGCAGCGAACGGCCGGGTGTCGCATCGCCTCCGTCACCTTCCGCGTCAGCTCGGGTCCGGCCTGGCGCTGGCCCGCGTGAAGCGAGAGCTGCACCCAGTCGAGCTCGGCGAGCACGTCGTCAGGCAGGTCGAGCGAGCCGTCCGGAAGGATGTCGCACTCGATCCCGCGCAGCACCCGGAACGGGGCCAGCCGCTCGTTCGCCTCCGCGATCTCCTCTCCCTGACGGCGCACCGCGTCGGCGTCGAGCCCGGGCACGACGCGCACGTTCGTCGTGTGGTCGCAGATCGCGACGTACTCGTACCCGAGCGCGATCGCCGCCTCACCCATCTCGAGCACGCTCGCCTTGCCGTCCGACCACGTCGTGTGCACGTGCAGGTCGCCGCGCACATCGTCGAGCCGGAGCAGGAAGGGCGACGGCTCGTCTCGGTGCGGGCGCTCGCGCAACTCCGGCGGGCACCAGGGCAGGCCGAGCGCGTCGTACACGCCAGCCTCGTCGGCCGCCTCCGGCAGCGGCTCCAGAGCGCGCACGTACTCGGTCGAGCCCGTCGCGCGCACGAGTGCGGTCCCGAAGGACGACGCCGCCGAAACGAGGAGCTCGACCGGCACGCCCTCGACGGTGACGCCGATCGCGCGCCGCTCGTCGCGCTCGACGATCGAGACGATCTGCGTGAGCGCCTCGAAGGCCTCGATCATCGGCTCGGGCTCGTCCGCCGCGACGACGACGGAGAAGTCCTCGCACGAGTCCTTCCAGCGGCGGGGATCGCCGGCGACCTCCCCACCGAGTGCATCGGCGACCCCGCCTGCGAGTGCCCACGCCCGGTTGAGCAGCAACCCGCGGCGCGGCTTCGGCTTCCCCGCACGCTCCAGTCCGGCGCGGAGCTTCGCCTCGGTCTTCGGCCCGATGCCCGGCACGGAGCGCAGCCGTCCCTCGAGCACCGCCGCGCGAAACTCGTCCGTCGTCCGCACACCGAGCGCCTCCGCGAGCTCGCGCATCCGCTTCGGGCCGACGCCGAGCAGGTGCCCCAGCCCCACGAGCTCCGGCATCAGCGTCTCCCGCAACTCCCGAAGCTCCTGGAGCTCGCCCGTGTCGACGAGCTCCCGGAGCCTCGCCTCGATCCCCGGCCCGATCCCCCGCAGCTCGCGCGCGCGGCCCTGCTCCACGAGCTCGGCGACGGGCGCCCGGGTGTCGCGGATCAGCTCTGCGGCACGTCGGTAGGCGCGCGCCGTGTAGTGGCTCGCGCCGTTCAGCTCGAGCAGCGCGGCGAACGCCTCGAGTTGCGCTGCGATCTCTGCGTTGTCCACGCGGATAGTGTCCACGAGCGATGGCCGCGATCGTCGTTCCCTTCCGCGGGGCGGATGGAAAGCAGCGGCTCGGCTCCCTTCCGGACGACGAGCGCCACGCGCTCGCCCTCGCGATGCTCGCGGACGTCCTTGCCGCCTGCCGCGGCGTCGGGACGACCGTCGTGGTGACGCCCGACGAAGAGGCCGCTTGCGTCGCGGCCGAGCACGAGGCGGACGTCGTCGAAGACCCGGGCAGCGGCCAGGGCGACGCCGTCGCCGCGGCGCTGCGCTGCGTCGTCGGTCCCGTGCTCGTCGTGAACGCAGACGTGCCATGCGTCGTCGCGCAGGACCTGCGCTCGCTCGAGTCGGCGACGCCCGAGCACGGGCTCGCGTACGTCGCAGCGAGTGACGGGACGACGAACGCGCTCGGCCTGTCCGCGCCGACGCTCTTCACGCCGCTCTACGGTCCGGGGAGTGCCGAGCGTTTCCGCCGGCACGCGCGCACGATGGGCGCCGAGGTGGTTCCCGCCACGATTCCGAACCTTGCCGACGACGTCGACTCGATGGCCGACCTCGAGCGGCTCGAGCTTCGCGTCGGACCGCGCACCCTGGCCGCACGCACCCGGTGAAGGTCACGGTCCTTAGCGGCGGCGTCGGCGGCGCCCGTTTCCTCCGCGGCCTCGTGGACGTCGTCGACCCCGCCGAGCTCACGGTGATCGGGAACGTCGGCGACGACGTCGAGATTTTGGGTCTCCACGTCTCGCCGGATCTCGACAGCATCCTCTACGCGCTCGCGGGCCTCTCCGACGAGGAGCGGGGCTGGGGTCGCGCCTGCGAGAGTTGGGACGCACTCGAGTCGGCGGTCGCCTTCGGCGGCGCGGGCTGGTTCCGGCTCGGCGACCGCGACATCGGACTTCACCTCGTCCGCACAAAGCTGCTCCGCGGCGGCACGCCGCTCTCGGCCGTCACCGCGCAGCTCGTCGAGCGCGCAGGGCTCGCGCTGACGCTGCTCCCTGCGACGGACGACGAACTCCGCACGTGGCTCGACACTGCGGCGGGGAGCTTCCCCTTCCAGGAGTGGTTCGTCGCACGAGGGCATCGCGACGAGGTCGACGTCGTCCGCTACGTCGGGGCGGACACCGCTGCGCCGTCGCCGGGCGCGGTGGAGGCGCTGCGCGAAGCCGACCTGATCCTGATTGCGCCGAGCAATCCGTACGTCAGCATCGGCCCGATTCTCGCGGTCGCGAACCTCGAGGCTGCGCTGCGCTCGAGCACTGCACCTGTCGTGGCGGTCAGCCCGTTGATCGGGGGCCGCGCGGTGAAGGGCCCGGCCGACCGCATGCTCGCACGGCTCGCAGGCGGGACGAGCCCCGCGCACGTTGCCTCCTGCTACGCCGGCTTGATCGACGCGCTCGTTCTCGACGAAGCCGACGCCCACGACGTGGAGAATCTCGCCGTGCGCCCCGTCGTGACCAAGACGCTGATGTCCGACGCCGACGCCCGTCGTCGCCTGGCGGAGGCGGTCCTCGCCGCATGAAGGTCGCGATCCTCGGCGGGACCGGGAAGTTCGGGACGGCACTGACCCGCCGGCTCGCGTCGACCGACGACGTCGTGATCGGCTCGCGCGACGCCGAGCGCGCGCGGGCTGCCGCAGCGGAGCTCGGCGTGCGGGGAGCGAGCAACGAAGACGCGGTCGACGGAGTCGAGCTCGTCGTGCTCGCGGTGGACGCCTCGGCGGCGCTCGACACCGCACGCGCGCTGCGCGCGGCGATCGGAACGACGCCGGTGCTCTCCGTCGCGAGCGAGTTGACCGTGAAGGGCGAGCGCTCGCTCGCCGAGCGCGTCGCGGACGAACTCGACGCGCCCGTGTCCGCCGGCCTCCACACCGTGGCGGCGAGCACGATCGGCGAGGAGCAGGACGCGCTCGTCTGCGGCGACGACGACGACGCGAAGGCGCTCGCGCTCGAGCTCGCCGGCCGTGCCGTAGCGGGTCGAGCGATCGACGCCGGCAAGCTCCGCAACGCGCGCGCGCTCGAGGGCTTGACCGGCGTGATCGTCGCCGTCAACAAGCGCTACAAGGCGCACGCCGGGATCCGGCTCACCGGCGTTTGAGGATCTTTCCCGTCACGGGTCTCCCCGAGATCCGCGAGGGCGACGACCTTGCCGCGCTCGTCATCGAACGCGCGACGCTCGAGGACGGAGACGTGCTCGTCGTCGCGCAGAAAGCGGTCTCGAAGGCGGAAGGTCGCGTCGTCCGCCTCGACGATATCGAGCCGTCGTCGCGCGCGCTCGAGCTCGCCGGCGACGACGAGGACCCGCGCCGCACCGAGGTGATCCTGCGCGAAGCGGTCGAGATCGTCCGCATCCGCCCGCCGCTCCTGATCGTCGAGACGCAGCACGGTTTCATCTGCGCATCCGCGGGAGTCGACGCCTCGAACGCGCCGGAGCCGGGGACGCTCGTGCTCCTGCCCCTCGACCCCGACGCGTCGGCCGCGCGGATCCGCGACCGCGTCCGCGAGCTGACCGGCGCGCGCGTCGGCGTGATCGTCAGCGACTCGTTCGGACGCCCGTGGCGCCAGGGGACGACCGACGTGGCGCTCGGCGCCGCCGGGATCCGCGTCATGGAGGACCTGCGGGGAACGCGCGACCGGATCGGCTACGAGCTCAAGTCGACGCAGATCGCGATCGCCGACGAGCTCGCCGGCGCGGCCCAGCTCGTGATGGGCAAGGCCGACGGAAACCCCGTCGCGGTCGTCCGCGGTCTCGACGTCGCGGGCGAGGACACCGCGAAGGAGCTCGTGATGCCCGCAGACCGCGACCTGTTCCGCTGATTTAGCCTTCCCGCCGTGAGCGAAGAGCTGCTCGCCGCGATCAAGGACGGAGATGACGCGCGTGTGCGCGAGCTGCTGGCGTGGGACCCGAGCCTCGCCGACGCCCGGGACGCGAGCGGGGTGTCGGCGCTCATGCTCTCGCAGTATCACGGCGCGCACGATGCGACGAAGGCGATCCGCGCGGCGCGCGCGGAGCTCGACACGTTCGAGGCCGCGACCTTCGGCGATGTCGACAGGCTCCACGAGTTGCTCCACCAGGACCCCACAGTCCTCGATGCGCGATCGCCGGACGACGCCACCGCTCTCCACTTTGCCGCGTTCTTCGCGCGGCCCGAGACCGCGCGGCTCCTCGTCGACCACGGCGCCGACGTACACGCGGTGTCGCCGACGTTCGGCAACGTCACGCCTCTGCACAGCGCCGCCGCGGGCGGCTCGGCGGAGATCGTCCACCTCCTGCTCGACGCGGGCGCCGACCCGAACGCTCGTCAGAACGGTGGCTTCACCGCGCTCCATTCCGCTGGGCAGAACGGCGACGCGGCGATGGCGCGCGACCTGCTCGACCACGGCGCCGAGATCGACTCGGCGACCGAGGACGGCCGCTCGGCGCTCGCGATCGCGGAGGAGCAGGGCCACGACGAGGTCGCAGCCCTGCTCACGGAGCGAAGCTAGGTCGCGTCGACGAGCTTGCCGAGCACGACGTCCCAGCCCTCGTCGTAGCTCGACCGGTCTTCGGGGCTGCTCTTCGCCCAGCCGCGATGCTCGAGCTCGACGCGGGTCGCTTCGCCGTCAGCGGCGAACCGCACCTCGAGCTCGGTGTCCGGCCGCGCCGAGTTGACCCGCCAGTTGAGCAGGAACCGGTTCGGCGGCTCCCAGGCCACGATGTCGGCCCAGTCGTGCTCCGACCCGTCTGCGTCGCGCTCGTACAGACGCTTCGCGTCAACGTCGAAAGTCGCCGACTCGGTCTTGTCGCCGCCGATCGAGTGTGACTCGAACGGCCACCACGTGTCGATCCCGGCGGTGAAGAGGCTGAACGCCTTCTCCACCGGAAGCGGGACCGTCACCGTCTTGCGGATCGCGTCGGTCTCCGTCGCGTGCATCGTCATTCGCCCTCCTTCTCCGCCTCGGCCGCGGCAGCAGCCTCGAAGGCGGCCAGCACGTCGGTCCAGAAGCGTTCGAGATAGTCGCGCACCTCGGCCAGGCCATCGGTGTCGACCCGGTAGAGGTGTCTCGTGCCGTTCCTGCGCTCCGTCACGAGTCCGGCCTCCTTCAGCACGCGGAGGTGCTGCGAGACGGCCGGGCGGCTCACCGGCAGCTCGGCCGCGAGTTCGCCCACTGCGCGCGGGCCGCCCCGCAGCCGCTCGAGGATCAGGCGCCGCGTGCCGTCCCCGAGCGCATTCATTGCGATTTCGTAAGTTACCACTTACGTAAGCGTACGCTTACGATGCCCTGGCGTCAAGTGCTGTTGACACCTCCGGAAAGAAGGGCGCTCCTTCGCCAAGCGCACCCCCGGGCCGGCCGTCACCTTGGCTCACGGGCGCCCCGATGCCTACTCTCGCGACGTGGAGTTGCTCGAGAACCAGGTCGACCCGGACCCGCTGCGCCAATTCGCACGCTGGCGCGACGAGGCCGGCGACGAGTTCGGCGCCGTGGCTCTCGCGACCGCGACGCCGGACGGTGCCCCGTCGCTTCGCATGGTGCTGCTGAAGGGCGCCGACGAGCAGGGGCTGAGCTTCTTCAGCAACTACGACAGCCGCAAGGGCACGGAGCTCGCGGCGAACCCGCGGGCAGCGCTCCTCGCCTACTGGCCGGCCGCGGGCAGGCAGGTCCGGGTCGAGGGTGACGTGA
>JACCTU010000112.1 GCA_013812235.1 Actinomycetota bacterium
CTGCCACACTGGCTCGACCACTACAACACACGCAGACCACACAGCTCAATCGGAGACCGGCCCCCGATCAGCCGCGTTCACAACGTCCGTGGGTAGGACAGCTAGGCCGGCGAGTCGAGCGGCCGCGCGAGCGCCTCGTCGGCGTCGTCGCTGAACGGGCGGAGCGCCTCCGAGCGCAGCATGTCCTGCCCCCGCTCCCTGCCGCGCCCGGCCGCCCGACCGGGCGCGATCGTGCAGCGCTAGCTCCACGAGCAGCTCGCGTGACCTCGATTGAACCCAGGCTGGTCACTTGCGAACCTCCTACTCGGTTGCTCGGGCACTTACGGGCCCGACACCAAGAACGGCCTGGGCCCACCGGATCTACCGCGCTCTTTGGCGAGGCGTGATCCGTTGGCACCTGAGTCACCCCCTCGACACTCTGTCGCGATCGATGCGTTGGTCGCGGTGAGCTTCTCCGGCTAAGCCGGTCCGTCGCTCGCGCGTCCCGAGGAGTTCACCTCGAGTGATTGAGCCGCACGGTACGGATGCTCTCGGACGGAGCTGGCAACGGTTGCCCGGATCGCCGGCCCAGCCGGCCCGAGCGGAACTGACCACATCGCTGACCACACGGGCCCTGAAGTGGTTCGATCACGCGACGACCGAACTAAAAACTGACCGTTTCCAGCGGTTCTTTCGATGGAGCCAGCCGGGCTCGAACCGGCGACCTCCTGGGTGCGATCCAGGCGCTCTCCCAGCTGAGCTATGGCCCCGCAGCGACGATTGTAGCCGCGGTCAGCGGCGGCGGATGAGGGTGATCCCGTCGCGGACGGTCAGCATCACGGACTTCACTCGGTCGTCGGCGGTCACACGCTTATTGAACTCGCGGATCGCGCGGGTGTCGGCGGAGTCGTCCGAATCGTCCACGACGCGGCCGCTCCACAGCGTGTTGTCGGCAGCGATCAGGCCGTGCGCCGAGAGGCGCGGGAGCACCTCCTCGTAGTACGCGACGTAGTTTCCCTTGTCGGCGTCGATGAAGACGAAGTCGAACTCCCCCTCGAGGGCGCGGATCGTGTCGAGCGCGGGGCCGACGTGCACGGTCACGCGGTCCGCATAGCCAGCGCGGTCGAGGTAGCGGCGCGCGACCGCCGCGTGCTCTTCGGAGATCTCGCAGCTGTCGATTCGTCCGCCCTCCGGCAGCCCGGCGGCCATCGAGAGGGTGCCGTAGCCCGAGTACGTCCCGAGCTCGAGCACGCGCTTCGCCGCGAGCCCGTGGACCAGCAGCTCGAGGAAGCGCCCCTCGATCGTCCCGGTGAGCATCTGCGGCGCGCGAAGCGATGCCCGCGTTTCTTCGGCGAGCTCCGCGAGCAGCGGCTCGGGCGGCGTCGTGTGCTCGGCGGCGTACGCCTCGATTTGTGGCTCGACGAAGTCCATCGACCCATTCTCGCAGCGCGCCGCGCTAGGAGCGTTCCACAACGCTCGACGGCTTCAAGACCGCGCGCCCCGGCCGCCCTAGCGTCGACGGTGTCAACCAAGAGGGGGTATGAGAGTGCGCAAGGTCATGGTGCTCGCTGCGGTCGCGGTCGCGCTCGGACTCGGTGCGGCGAGCTCAGCGGGAGCCGGAGGCGGCGTCGTCGCGTCCGCGAGCGGCGGGTACGGCTTCGCCGGAACGGCGGTGGGGAGCGTCTTCGACGTTCACCCGTTCACGTGGAACGTGCAGCTGTACGAGGACGGCAGTGTGCACGGACGCTTCGACTACACGCAGGTCCGCGACGGCGTCGAGCTCTCGGCGAAGGGCTCGCTCACCTGCGCGGTGATCATCGGCAACCAGGTCTGGGTCGGCGGGATCATTGAAGACAGCTCGCGCGCGTCGCTTGTGGGCCTGGACATGTGGTTCCAAGCGCAGGACAACGGCGAGGGAGCCAACGATCCGCCCGACATGTCGTCGACGCTCGGCGCAGGCGGACCGGGCACCGGTCAGCAGTACTGCGACGACCACCCCGTGGTGCGGTTCCCGTTCCTCGTCGAGCGCGGAAACCTCCAGGTGCGGTCGAGCTAGCGCCTGCGAAGCTCGCGGTAGCGACCCGGCGTCACGCCCGCGTGGCGCCGGAACGCCCGCGTGAAGTGGCTCTGGTCCGCGAACCCGGCCTCGAGCGCGACCTGCGCGAGCGGTGCGTCGTCGAGCGCCAGCCGCGAGGCGGCCCACTCGAGGCGAAGCGAGCGCGCATACTCCCCCACGCTCAGCCCGTACTCCCGGCGGAAGACCCGCGCGACGTGCGTGGGGTGCCGCCCGACGGCGTCCGCGAGCTCGCCGAGCGAGGCCTGCTCGGGCGCGCGGTCGTGCAGCAGCTCCCGTACGCGCGTGAGCCACGGGCCCGGCCGTTCGCGCGACGCCCGCTCGGCCGTCGCCACGAGCTGGAGTGCGAGACCCTCGAGCGCGAGTGACCAGCACTCGTCCTTTGCTTCGAGCTCCGTCGCCATCCGCCAGCCGAGCGCGGTCGACGCGGACGCGCGCAGGTGCCTGCGCCGGAGGAGCAGCGAGCCGAAGAGCGGCGACTCGTCGGCGGCGCGAACGGTCAGCAC
>JACCTU010000120.1 GCA_013812235.1 Actinomycetota bacterium
CCGCCGCGCCACGCGGCATCGGGAGGGCGGGGCGGCGGCTCGGAGAGCGGCGGGTTCTCGACGAGGAACGCAGTCGTCGTGTGCCCCGCGCGCACCTTCGGGTGCGTGACGAGCCAGCGCAGGAACGGGAGGTTCGTGACGACACCCTCCACCTCGGTCTCGGCCAGCGCGTCCCGCAGCTTCGTGAGCGCATCCTGGCGCGTCTCGCCATGCGCGATCAGCTTCGCGATCATCGGGTCGTAGTCGAGCGCGATCTCGTCGCCCTCCTCGACGCCCGCATCGACGCGGATGCTCTCCGGCAAGCGCAGGCGTTTGAGCTTCCCGCCCTGCGGCAGGAACGTCCGCGGGTCCTCGGCGTACAGCCGCACCTCGACGGCGTGGCCGAGCAACAAGCTGTTGCTCACATCCAGCGGCTCGCCTTGCGCGATGCGCAGCTGCTGCTTGACCAGGTCGACCCCGGTGACGAGCTCGGTCACTGGATGCTCGACCTGGATACGACCGTTCAGCTCGAGGAACCAGAAGTCGCGCCCGGCCAGCATGAACTCGGCCGTGCCCGCACCGCGGTAGCCGATCGCCCGCGCGAACGCGACCGCGGCCTCGCTGATCTGCACGCGAAGCGCCTGATCGAGCGCGGGCGACGGTGCTTCTTCGAGCACCTTCTGGTGGCGGCGCTGCACGGAGCATTCGCGCTCACCCAGCGAGATGACCGTGCCTTGGACATCGCCGAGCAGCTGGATCTCGATGTGCCTGGGTCGCTCGACGTAGCGCTCGGCGAACACGGTGCCGTCGCCAAACGCCGCTTCGGCCTCGCGGCTCGCCGCGGCGCGCGCCTCGTCGAGCTCGTGAGCGGTTCGCACGACGCGCATCCCGCGACCGCCACCGCCCGCCGCCGCCTTCAGGATCAGCGGGAAGCCGAGCTCAGCGGGCTCGCCCGACTCGACGACGGGCACGCCCGCCTCGCGTGCGACCTCCTTCGAGCGGAGCTTGTCGCCGGCCGTCTCGAGAGCCTCGGGCGTCGGGCCGACCCAGGTGAGTCCCGCCGCCTCGACCGCGCGCGCGAAGTCGGCGTTCTCCGCGAGGAAGCCGTAGCCCGGATGGATCGCGTCGGCGCCCGACTGCTTCGCAGCGCGGATGGGCTCTTCGGACGCGAGATACGACGCGATCTCGACCGTCTCGTCCGCGGAGCGGGCGTGCAGCGCGCCGCTGTCGTCCGGTGGTGCGACCGCGACGGTATCGATCCCGAGCTCGCTACACGCGCGGAAGACGCGGAGCGCGATCTCGCCGCGGTTCGCCACGAGAAGCTTGCGGATCACGCCGGGGCCGCTCGCAGGCGCGGGGTGAGCGTTACGAGGGTGAAGACGCAGAGCGCAGAGAGCGTCAGGTAGACGGCAGCGTCGGACGTCGCGCGCGCCGCCGCGCCGCCGAGCGCGGACCCCGCGGCGGCGCCCGGTGCCCAGGCGAGGTTGATCAGCGCGAACCCGTACGCGTAGTCGAGCCCGATCGCCTCGGCCCGGTCGGCGAGCATCGACATCGACGGCGCCCAGAAGCTTCCGAACGCGCAAGCTGCGAGAACGATCGCCGCGGCGAGCACCCAGCCCCGGTCGATCCAGGGAAGCGCGGCCGTCGCAATGGCCGACCCGATCAAGCCCACACGAAGCGGTGCGAGGCGTCCCCGGCGGTCTGAGAACCGCCCGATCAGGGGCGAGAGCGCCGCCTCGAAGCTCGCTGCGACGAGCCAGGTCGCGCCGATCGCGAGCGCGCTCAGCCCGAGCACGTCGAGGCGCAGCGGGCCGAGGACGTTCAGTGCGCCGAAGAGGAGCGCAGGAACCAGCACGAGCCAGATGGAGGCAACGATGCCCCGGTCACGGAGCGCGGCGACGAGCCGGCTGAACGGCTGCGGGTGTTCCGGGGTGTAGGCGGGCGTCCGCCAGGCCGCGATGCTGAGGACGGTGGCGAGCACAGCCACGCTCGCGAAGGCGGGGCCGGTGCCGCTCACCGACGCGATCCCGCCGAGCACCGGCCCGAAGAGCGCTCCGACGATCGCGGCCCCCATCGCGGCGCCGATGGTCTCCCCGCGGCGCTCGGGCGGCGCGGCCGCGACGAGCCACGCGAGCGACGCCGTCCAGGAGAAGGAGCTCGAGACTCCCTGCAGGAAGCGCGCGGTGTCGAGCAGCCAGATCGAGTCGGCGAAGCCGAAGGTGACGGTCGTGACCGCCATCCCCGTCAGGCCAACGAGGACGGTCGGGCGCACGCCGAAGCGAGCGGCCGAGATCCCGCCGGGGATCCCTCCGACGAGCGCGCCGAGCGCGTACGACGCGGCGAGCAGACCCGCACCGGCTTTCGAGAGTCCGAGCTCGTCCGCGTACTGCGGGAGCAGCGGTGTCAGCGCGGCGAAAAACATCGTGTCGACGAAGACGATCGCGCCGACGAGCAGGAGGAGCCTCCGCATGCGCTACCAGCTCGGTTTGCGCTTGTCCAGGAACGCGCGGAGGCCTTTCTGGCCCTCCTCGCTCGTCCGGCGCTCGGCGATGCGGCGCTCGGTGGCGACGCCGCCGGGCCGGTCGAGCACCAGCCGCTTCGCGTGGCGGGCTGCCTCGGGGCCTGCTGTGAGCAGCTCGCCCACGAGCTTCTCGACGACGGCGTCGGCGTCGGCGGCGACCTCGTGCACCAGCCCGATGCGGAACGCGGTCTCGGCGTCGAAGCGCTCGCCGGTGACGAAGTAGCGACGCGCCGCGCTCGGCCCGATCTTCGCAAGCGCGTACGGCGAGATGACCGACGGGACGATCCCCAGCTTCACCTCCGAGAACGCGAACTCCGTTCCCTCGGCCGCGACCGCGATGTCCGCGCACGCCACGAGGCCGGCGCCGCCGCCGAGCGCGTGGCCGTGCACACGGACGACGACGGGCGCAGGGCACTCCTCGATCGTCTCGAGCATCAGCCGCAGGCGACGGGCGTCCTGGACGTTCTCCTCGTAGCTCAGTTCTGCGGACGAGCGCATCCACTCGACGTCCGCGCCTGCGCAGAAGCTCTCGCCCTCGCCTGCGAGCACGACCGCGCGCGCGTCTCCGACGTCGGAGAACGCGTCACGCAGCTCGGCGATCAGCGCGGCGTCGAAGGCGTTCCGGCTGGCCGGTCGGGCAAGCGTCACGCGCAGGACGGGGCCGTCGCGCTCGATGCGAAGTGCGTTCACGGCCGCGAAGCGTAGATTGCGCGCGTGCTGAGGGGTGCGATCGCCGCTGCTCTGACGCCGCTCCGCGACGGGGGCGCGGTTCTCGACGAGGACGCCTTTGGGCCCTACTGCGACTTTCTGCGCGGGCTCGACGGCGTGCTCGCGCTCGGAACGACCGGAGAGGGGATCCTCCTCTCACCGGAGGAGCGGAAGCGCGTGACCGAGCTCTTCCTGGCCGGGGGCCTGAAGGTGATCGCGCACTGCGGCGCCCAGTCGACCGCGACGACCGTCGAGCTCGTGGAGCACGCCGCGTCGGTGGGCGTCGACGGGGTCGCAGTGATCGCGCCGCCCTACTTCCCGCTCGACGACTCCGCGCTGCTCACGCACTTCGCCGCGGCCGCGCGGGCGTGCGCTCCGACGCCGTTCTACGTCTACGAGTTCGCGCGCGCGAGCGGGTACGCGGTGCCGCTCGACGTGCTCGCACGCCTCCGTGAGCTCGTGCCGAACCTCGCCGGCCTGAAGGTCTCGGACGCGCCGTGGGAGGCCTTCGCGCCGTACCTGGTCGAGGGCCTGGACGTCTTCGTGGGTCCCGAGGCGCTGATCGCGCAGGGCATGCGCGCGTCGGCCGTCGGTGCGGTGTCTGCGCTCGCGTCCGCGTTTCCCGAGCGCGTGGCGGCCGCCGTCCGCGAGCCCGACGGCGACGAGGCCGCGGGTCTCGGCGAGCTCCGCGCCTCCGTCGAGCGCTTTCCGCGCCACGCAGCGCTCAAGCGGATCGTCGCACGGCGAGGCATCCCGATCCGGGGGGACGTGCGCGCGCCGCTTCGCGGTCTGACCGACGACGAGCAGGTCAAGCTGGACCGGTGGCTCGAGTCGTCGTAGCCGGCGCCGGCGCAATCGGCGCGTCGATCGCCTACCGCCTCGTGCAGCGCGGTGCGCGCGACGTCGTGCTCGCCGACGTCGCGGAGGTGGCGTCCGGCTCGACCGCGAAGGCGATGGGCGGTGTGCGACAGCAGTTCTC